>NZ_JBLQGP010000019.1:0-85498 GCF_047806685.1 Thauera sp. WH-1 | reverse complement strand
GCGATGAACAGTCCGGTCGTTTTCAGAATCAAGATCAGTAGCTCCACAGTTGATAGACCTTACGAAGACGTTGCTAGTGTAGTGTTGCATTCTGTTTTGAACTTAAGCGGCTATTGGCGCGAATGACCTTTTGCAGGATGTCGCGAGCGCTTTTGGTCCAGATGAAAGGCTTGGGTTGAGTGTTGTGGTGAGCGATGTACTCATCAATGGCGCTAATCAATTCCGGCACGCTGGTAAACACGCCGCGACGCAGGCGCTCGGTGGTGATGTCCCGGAAGAATCGCTCGACCATGTTGAGCCAGGACGCCGAGGTTGGCGTGAAGTGCATGTTGAAGCGCGGATGCTTGGCGAGCCATTCCTGTACGGTGGGATGCTTGTGCGTGGCGTAGTTGTCGGCGATGAGATGCAGCGCCTTGTCCTTCGGCGTCTCGCGGTCGATCTTTTTCAGGAACTTGAGCCACTCGACGTGAGTGTGGCGCTGCTGGCATTGGCCGATCACCTGGCCATCCAAGATGTTGAGCGCAGCGAACAGCGTGGTCGTTCCGTTGCGCTTGTAATCGTGGGTCATCGTTTCCGCTCGACCTTTCTTTAGCGGCAGTCCGGGTTGGGTGCGATCCAGTGCCTGCACTTGACTCTTCTCGTCGCAGCACAACACCAGTGCGTGCTCGGGCGGTGACATGTACAGACCCACGATGTCTTCAAGTTTCTCGACAAACTTTGGGTCGCGCGAAACCTTGAACCCACGCACGATATGCGGCTTCAGGCCGTTGGCGCGCCAGTGCCGTGAGACGCTCGCGGCGCTAATACCCAACTCGGCGGCCATCTTGCGGGTACTCCAATGGGTGGCGGCTGTGGGGACGGTCTGCGTGGTCAATTCCACCAGTCGCGCGACATCAACCTTGGCCGGCGGCGCACCACGCGGCAGATCGCGTTCAATACCGGCCAGCCGCAAACTCGCATACCGCTCGCGCCAGCGCGAGACCTGCACACGCCCCACGCCTAACTGCTGAGCAATGTCCTTGTTCTGCATCCCGTCGGCGGCCAGCAGCACAATGCGCGCACGCAGCGCCAGCCTGACGCTGCTCAACTGCGAGCGCTCCCGTTTCGACAGCTCGACTCGCTCTTCGTCGGACAACACGATTTCGGGCGCAACGCGCATTTCAGGCATCCGCAAACAATGACCAAAGCATTATCGCAAATTCCGCCACATAAGAACACTCAAGAATGCAACACTACACTAGAGGCGCTTTTCTCAACCGCCTGCGCGGCAGCGCACGGCGAGCACCCGTCTTCCGGCTCAGAAGGGCCCCTTCACAACCGCCTGCACGGCAGCGAACGTAAAGGGGTCGTTATATCACCCACGTTTTGCCTTCTCTGCCGCCTGCACGGCGGTGAGCTGTCCTTCAGCCTGTGATTTCATGATTTCGACAATTTTGGAGCAAATCGCTTTCAACCCAGAGCGCCAAATAAGGCCCGCTTCCTGTAAGGCGTCTGGCCAATGTCGATGATCCGCTGAGCAACATCACCGGAAACGTCGAGCTTCACATCATCGCTCGCCAGGTACTGCGCTTGCTGTTCCGCGCTCAGCATCTCGAAAAGCGCGTGCTCGGACACGAAGTAGCCGTAGCCGTAGTCGCGGTCGACGAACACGCGAACGGCATAGTCCGGGACTTTGAGCGCGCCTTTGCTCTTGTGCTCGGTGATGTGGATCTCCATGCAGAACTCCTCCAGGAAAGTGGGGAAGGGCTAATGACACCAGACTACATCCCAGGCGGCTGACGACAAAACAATCCCTGCTACTACCCATATCGCGAACCGTCAAGCCATCACCACCGCAACGCCTTCCGCTTCTGATCGCGCTGCGTTCCACCAACCTTGCTGCCGCGACGGATCACCCGTCCAGGCACAGCCCCAGGAGTGCTACGCATGGCCTACATCCCCACGCGAGCCCTTCCGTGATCCACCCTCCCGGCACCCCGCCGGGACCGCTGTTGAACTCTGCTCCATGGCAGACAGTACGCGGGCGATTCGCCTCCTCACGAGGTACGGACCCTGTCCGATAAGCATCGCGGGGCTCCCTGAGCTTCGGAGTCATCGGCCGGTTTGTCGGGTTTCTCACTCCCAACAAATCAGGCATTCATCATGGAAAAGTTCAAGATTGAACCCGTATCCGGTGGCTACGTCACCCTTCCCGCAACCAACGAGCATCCCTTGCTCTGTCTTCTACACAATGGAGAACCTTTCGGCGAGGTGGGCAGCCTCTGCCAGTTCGATTCCGTAGAGACCTTCGTGCCTCATCTTCGAAGCGTCGCAAAGCAATACGGTCTCGCCATTGAGGTCGTCTGGCGCAGAGGCCCCAATGCCATACTCCGCATCCTGCACGAGGAGGCCACGATCCCGAAGAAGGCGATTGATCTCTCGGCGCAACTCGACGCTCGAGGCATCCCGCTCTCAGCCTGGGTCATGCCCGATGGATCCATCCTGACCGGCTTGCCGTCCCATCCCCGGGTTCTGGGCAACACCGTAAAACGCCGCGGCCGACCCACATCCCAGCAGATCGCATCGGCACTCAACGTTATAACGGTGCTCTTTGGCGATCTGAAGCGCACCTATTTCAACCTGGAGGATTTTCTTTCGAAGCAAGGCGTCGACACGCCGTACGAATGGGGGCGCTGCCTCTATAAGGCCACAGCCTGCGGTCCGTGGGTCAGCTTCACTGCTCCCGCGGATCAACGAGGAGACGTCTACTACGAAGATCCGCTCGCGCGCCTATCGAAAGGCGAGCAGACCTGGTGGTCTTCATGCACCGGCTTAACCATCGGCTCCATCGTGGAAGGCTCTGACGTCGAAGTCAGGCCCGTCAGCTTGTCCTTCCCTTTCAACGAAGATCAGCTCGACAAGGCGATCCAAGACATCGACACTGAGGCCGACTTCTACTGGCAGCGAGATAACTCCACTTACTACACGGTGCGCAATGCTTCAGGAGACGTGCACCTCAAGTGCGCCTGGACCAGCTTCGAAGACGACCCGACGGGTTCATGGCCCGAGGATGACGTCCAGGCCTTGGAACTCGCGAAACTGGCCGGCAACACGCTTTTTGAAGTCGGCTCACGCTCCTACGAGGATCTGATCCCGATCCCCGGTACCGCCTGGTTCGTCCAGGAAGATCCGACCCCCGACACCCTCTACTGACCGGAGCCATCAAGATGAAACCCTCCGACATCCGCTACGCGAAAGAACTCGCTGTCGCGCTCAAGCTCTGCAATCCCGAGGAACTCGTTGTCGTTGATCTCGAGGATGGCCGGCACAGCCTCGACTTCTGCGGGTTCTCGATCGCCGAAGTTCAAACGCTGTCACCCTTCGTTCGACCCGCGATCTTCGAGTCCTTCGTGGCCGTCCAGCACCCGGCAAGATCGTGGCAGCCCGAAGACGCCGATCTGTGTTCGCTCGGTACCGCGGGCAACCTCACCGAAGCCCTCCGGCTTTGTGCGCAAGCCCAGTTCGATTCCGATTTCGATCGAATCGCCGAGAACGTCCTGTATGTGGAGCATGAACCTTTGCTGAACCAGGACCCGAGCAGCTAAGCCGCTGCATTCAACCCGCCCCACGCGCCTGAAGAACTTCGTTCTCCAGGCGCTTTTTTCGCATCGTCGCAAAAGGTGCCCCTACAGCGGACTTCCGTAGCACAATCCCCCAGGACTGAGCTCAACGCCGCTGGACTTACCCATGACCGACTTCTACCTCAACGGGCCGGACTACGACTTCAATGCACTGATCGCCTCCCTGCCGACCGACAAGGTTCGCGCGCTCGACTCGGCATGGCCCCCGTTAGTCGTAAAGAAGATCGTCCAGCAGGGAGAAACCTTCTCGGCTCATGTCCATAACCAACGCAATTCGTGGACAGTCCTTTTTTCGCTCGACCGAAATTTAGGCGCGTACGGTTACTTTCGTCCCGACATCGTCGACGCAGAATGCGACTGTGGACGCCCGGATTGTGTGCATTTCGTTGCAGCTCTGAGCGCGCTGCGAGCCCGGCAGGGCTATGTGCCGGCATCATCCAAAGCCGCCCCGCTCACGCTTACAGACCAGTTTATCGGTTCGCTCACCACACAGCCCGCCCACCCTGCACGCGGACCCGCAGAAACAACCACCCCGAGCGACAGAGAGCGTCTCTTCTACCTGGATCACGACCGCGTGACCCTCATGACAACCCGGCGCCTCAAGAACGGCAATCTGTCCGTCACTCGCAAGCTGGAGGGGTCTTGGGCGGGGGCGCTGGGCCTCAAGCGAGGTTACGGTAATGCTCCAGCCGACACTTGGTACTACAAGCCCGATGAACTGCGTGCCATCAAGCAGCTTTGGCTCGACGGGGTCGCTCTTCCCGAAGATGCGTTCCTCCGCCTACATGCAATCAAAGACGCCTCCGCGTTCTTCCACGCGCTCGCACGAACCGAAAAGCTATTTTCAGATCACTTCCCTGGCCGCCCAATTCAGATTGGTCCCGAAGCGACGCTTGAGCTCGAATGGGAACTCGTGGGTTCTAAAGTCGAGCCAGAATGTCGCCTTACTGCGTCCGTTGCCCAATTCCCGGGCGCGCGACTCTTGCGCACCAACCCTCCGTGGTATCACGACGTAAACGCGTGCTTGATTGGCCCAGTGAACACAGACCTGCCGCATGCCTTGATCGCCATCATCCACGATCAGCGTAAATTCCCGGTAGAGGAAGCTGAGAAAGTCGCCCAGCACCTCGATAAGCTCAATTTCTCGAAATATCTCCCCCCTCTACCTACCATCAAGACCATCGACGTCATAGGGCTTGTGCCTGAACCGATCTTTGTGTTGCATTTCAACTCGACCTTGAATTGGTCGCTCTGGGGTGACGTCCAGATGAAGTACCAAGAACACGAGATCTCACTCTCCTCACTACAGTGCTTCATTGTTCCCGGCGACCCGAGACAACGTATTCACCGGAACACGGAGTTTGAGACCGCTGCGTTAAAACGCCTCCGGGATGCACTGCAACGCGAAATAAACGTCGACGGGTCTGTTCACCTAGCCTCCGGATATGGTTACGAGAATGAAATAACTGCCGACCTCCTGAGCGTTCAAGAGCATTTTTTGCCCGCAATCGAACGGGCAGGCTGGTCCGTTCGTTTCAGTGAAAGCATTCCGGCCAAGCTCGCGACCGTGGCCGCTTGGGATCTGCACTTCTCCGCAGACAAAAGCGATGCATGGTACGCCGTTTCACTTGAGGTTAATATAGACGGTTGCGCTTTCAATCTTATCGACGTACTCAAATCGCTTCTCAGCGAGCCCAAGTTCGTTAATCAGTTGAAAACTGAAGATTGCGATACCGACAGGCTTTGGTATTCCCGGATTGCGCAAGATCGCTATGTCGCCGTGCCTGTGGCAAAGGTAAAGCGCCTTGCTCGATACCTTCTTGAGCTCACGAGCAAGGAGCGGTCCGAGGATACCTTGCGGATCAGCCGTTTCGATCTATCCCTTCTTGAATTCTCGGATGAAAACTCAGGCTACCGTCTCCACGGCACCAAGGAAATAGAAGCACTTCGTCAGAAGCTCGCCGCACCAATCGTTCCAGTGGAGGCAAGAAACCTTCCAGACGCCAACATCACCCTGCGGGACTATCAAGGCTACGGGGTCGGTTGGCTGAAGTCCAGACAGTCTGCTGGCGTGGGCGCGATCCTCGGCGACGACATGGGGATCGGCAAAACTGCGCAAGTTCTGTCCCATATATGGTCCGAGCACGCAGCGGCCCCAGCGCTGCCCCCGAGCCTCATCATCGTGCCGCCCACCTTGATCTCGCAATGGGGCATCGAATCTGCCAGGTTCTTCCCGCGGTTGAGGCTCGGCGTATATCACGGAACAGACAGACGCGCCCTCGAGGATCTACGCGAAGAATGTCATGCCATCATTACTTCCTATCAGACCCTGGCCCTTAAGATCGACGCCTTTCTGCCCCATCCATGGCACATCGTCGCAATGGACGAAGGCCATGACCTTCGAAACCCCAAAGCCGCAAAGACAAAGGCCTGTAGAGCCCTCGAAGCAAACCAGAAGGTGGTCGTAACGGGGACTGTCCTCCAGAACAGGCCAGAGGATCTCTGGTCGATCATGGACATCATCGTCCCCGGGTTGCTGGGAGATCACAAAAGATTCCGTTCCGTTTTCCTGTCCAAGGCAAGGGGAGAAGATCCTTTCGTCACTGAGCGCCTGGCCTTGCTCGGAAAGATCACCGCTCCGTACCACCTGCACCGCAGCAACAAGGACGTCGGTAACGCACTGCCGTCAGTCAATACCGTTCTTCGCTATGTCGACATGGGGCAGGAACAGCGCAGTCTTTATGAGACCACCCGGGCCGTCCTGGATGAAGACGTCCGACAGAAGATCGCTGAGACGGGCTTGGCCAAGAATCACATCACCGTCCTGAGTGCGATCACCCGGCTCCGCCAGATCTGCAATCATCCCGCCCTCGTGCAATCGGAGGCAATCGGCTCGGCGCCATCCGCAGCAAAGCTCGACATGCTCTGTGACATGGCGGCCGATCTGACCAGTGAGTTGGGCTCCGATGGTGTGACAGGCAAGAAACTGGTAATCACCAGCGAGTGGGCGGGGATGCTCGATCTCGTCGAGAAGGCCTTGGAACCCATCACGACTACCGTGAGCCGTCTCGATGGGCGAATGACGCCTCGCGCTCGCACTGCATCGCTCAAGGCTTTCCGGCAGGGCCAAAACAACGTGCTATTGATGACCCTGGGCGTCGGCGGCGTCGGGCTCGACATCCCTGAGGCAGAGGCCATCATCGTGCTTGCGCCTTGGTGGAACCCAAAGCGGATCGACCAGGCGATCGCGCGGCTGACGCGAGACGACCGCCATGAAAGCATCACGGCCTACATCCTCGTGATGAAAGACTCACTCGAAGAAGGCGTTCTTGAGATTGGTGAACGCAAACGCGCCATGATCCAGACGGTCCTCGACGGGGGGGACTCCGACGAGACCGGGGCACTTACCGAAGAAGATCTTGCCTTGCTGTTCCAGCCTCGCGGTTAGACGGTTCGTCGGCTGCGCCGTTCCTGAGTGCCAGCACGAAGCGTGCGTCAACGGGGCGGCGATAGCCCTCAGTTCAACTTGATACGGATGCGAAGGTCGCGCTCGTAATTCATGCCCCGCCAAATCATGAAGTGCCCGCACCCCCTTTGCTCTGCGGCGTAATACTCAGGATTGAAGCCACGGCATCCGTTCTCGTTGCATGGCTCCCAAGGGGCGTTATGCCCCATCCTTGCCCTACGCCATTCATAGGTCCAGCTCACAGGTTCCGACGCCAAGCTGCCGCCACAGACCCGATAGCAAATTGCGCCATCCATGTACTCAGGGATCCGCGCACAGCCGCTGCTCTGCTTATCCTTACTGGGCATCGGGAGCGCGTCTGTGACCCATGCAACCTCTTTCGTTCCGGCGCCGGTTGTGTACTTGGCCTCGATTTCCTTCGACTTCAGATCATTGATGTCGACGTGCAAAGAGATTTCGGCCGCTCCGACTTCCCCGGTGGCGAGCACTGCCGCACTCACAAATGCGACGGCGACGCGCTGAAGACGATGAATTCCTGCGGTTCCCATGATTCGCTCTACTTCGGATGGGGTGTAAGGAGTTCTCCTCACGCCAAAGTCCGTCGTCATGTCATGGCTTCATCATAGACAAGCGCCATCGATCCGCAAGCGCAAGGTAGCGCCCGCTGGCCGAGGAGCATCACCACGATGACTTCAGTCGGTCACGCAGAGGCTCGCTCGCCCGGCCTGACCAATGCGCACTGGTTAAACGCCATCTTCTCCGGCACATCGACATCGACGCCCGTTGCCGCGTTCTGGAGCTCGCCTCCCAGTGCAGCAATCAGGCTCTCGATCAACTCGCCCAGTTCGCCGGCCATGAGCGCGAGCTGCGCATCGAAAAGCGCCGAAGCGTCCTCGGCGTCTTCCAGCGACTCCCGCACCACGTCCAGGAAATCGATGCTCTTCACCTCGCCCTTCTCGGTGAGCACGAAACTAACCCGATCGTTGTAGGTGAGCGCCAGGCGCGTCGGGAGCTTGCCGGCCTCGAGGTGTTCCTTCACATGCGCCCCCTCGAGGTCGTGGCGTTTGAAGGTTGCCACCGCGCCATCCTCGGCGACGGACTTCAGCGAGAAGTCCTGATCCAGCGTGAAGCCTTCCGGCGCCTCGCCAGAGGCCAGCCATTCGGCCATCGCCGACGTCGGGCTGCGCTCGGTTCGCAAGAGCGAGAGGGGAAAGCTATCGAGCGTGTGACGAAGCGCCTCGAGCAGATCCTCGGCCTTGGACTGGGAGGGCGCATTCACCACCAGCCAGCCGCCCTTGGGGTCGATCCACGCGTGAAGCACCCGCTTGCGGCTGAAAGCCCGCGGCAGCAGTTCCTGCGTGATCTGCTCACGCAGTTCCTTGAGCTGCTTCCTTCCAAGCTTATAGCCCTGCTGGTCGGCGATCTCGGCGGCACGCTCGTCCGCGAGGTCATTGACGACGGCCGACGGCAGCAGCTTCGTTTCCGACATCAGCGCAACCATCCAGTGATCACCGGCCGCTGCCACGAGCTCCTCGTCGCCCTTGGGTGCCACCCAGCCGTTGCTTTCCATGTCCTGGCTGCCGCAGGCCTGAAAAGTGCGCTTGGCCAACTGCGCTTCGAGTTCGTCGCGGGTCACGCCCCAGTTGGGATCGAGGCGGTAAATCTGAGCGTTCTTGAACATGAGAACTCCTGAACGGGTGAGAAGGTAGGAATCTGGAAGGGCAGGTGAGGCCTTTGGCTACCGCCAATGTCGCGCATAGGGGGTCACGCGAAAACTTTCTCCTGTCCCGGAAGCGGTCGCCAGCACCTGCCGACAGCCGCCTCGCTTCACCCAAACGGAGCCTTCCTGACGGAAGCCCAGCCGCACCAGTTCCACGCATGAAAAACGTCTGCGCGTGGTCGCGTAAATACGGGGGCTGCTTGGCATGGCGACTCCTTCCGAGTGGTGCGCGAGGCTGTCATGCCGAGCGCGTGAGAAACATTCTATGCGGTCGCTTCATCAGTCCAAAACAAAGCGGGTTTTCGCTTCAAGCCATGGCCACTAGAGCGTCGGCAGCACAAAATCCTTCGCATTCCATCGATCGATGGCGGCCCGCAGCGCTCTCCCAAAATGCTCGACCCTCTCTTTCTCGACCGTCCACTGCAACCCGAGCCAATACGTCGAGATGACGGGGTCCGGCCGAAGCCAATGCAACTGCATCGGATCCACAATGAAGACCTTGCCCTTGGAGACGCGATGTCCATGCGGGTCAGATGCCGTGCCGTAGCTGTACTCGCCACCTTCCACCGTCAACGTGAAGAACATCGAGCCCTCCCAGTCGGGATCGCAATGGGGCCAAGCGTCAGACGCGAAGATGATATCCGACCGTACCCCGTCAACAGCCAGTTCAGGCGGGCCAAAACACACATCGATAGATTGCGGCTCCAAGGTGTCAAGCCGCTCCCGCAAGGCGGCGCTCAGCGGGAATTGTCGAGTTTCGAGATCCAGGTTGCCCCAGCCTCCTGTGTGAGCGTTACCCACGGGTTTCTCCTGAATACTGCCGAGCCAATGACACTGAATCGGAGTGTGCACAGATGCTGGTTTCACCATTGCGCTCGAAAACCGCCACCCCTTCCACTCGAAAGCCTGCCAGCTATTCCAGATCACAGCAGGCCATCGGCGGCAAGAACCCACGTCCCATAAGACGAACCCTGCCGCACTGCCTGTATTCGCTCATGTTCTGCCAACTCCTTGCAAGGTTTTCAGTTCGCTTTCCCGGCGAACGTCCGCAGGTCTTGACTGGCCGGCGATTTCTACTCGAGGAGTCAAACATCATGGAAGTGACCATCAACCACGCGCAACAACTCTACGTCATCAGCCGCGGGCAGGGCGTCTCCTGCTGGGGTTTCACGAATGCATTCGAGGAAACCAGGTTGCTCGCGCAGCGCCTCTCGCGCCCCGAACTCAATCCCTCCGATGCTGAGTTTGGCGCGCTTACCGTGCTCGACAAGCATCGCGCGCTCGTCGATATCGCCCGCACTGCAGGCGACCTCGGCACCTGGTTCCGCGCCTCAACCCCCGAAAAGGTGAAACGGATCATCAACCGTCTCATCCACACCGACGAGCTCGTACGCCTGTTCTACGGGGACCCGAACACCGGCAAGATGGATGTCACGGAGTTTGAGGTGCTGGGGCGGATCGGCCGAAGCGGCGGCATTCTCAAGGTGCCTCTTTTGCTCGAAGAGCAGTCCTCGTTCGGCGGGCCCATCCGCGACGATCACATCCTCCGGATCGTCCGCGTTTCCGACCGCAAGGTGCTCTACACAGCTCCACGTTTCGTCATGCCGACGTTTTCGATCTTCGGGTGCGACGACAAGTGCTATCCCTACGCGGTGAACGTGGACGGCGAGTTGTACGCGCGCTTCTCCACCTACGCGAAAGCGTGCGCCTGGGTCGCCTTCATGGGCGGCGAGATCTTCAGTCAGCCTGAAGCATGACGAGGCCCGCCCATGAACGCACGTGTTCAAGCTGGCCAACGTCCTGCCAACCCACTCACGCCTGCACTCGTTCGCTGTCAGCGTGTGATGGCACGCGCGGGCTGGGAAATCGAGTATGTGGACCTGGACTTTACCCGTCCGAAGCCCGCTGCTGAGCTCAAGATCATGCGATCGGACGGCCGCTGGCTCTGGGCGAAAGTGGACACCTTGGGCCGCTGCACGATCGAGACGTTTCATCGTGAGCGCACGCTCGGCATGTCGCGTAACCAGAAAGGCCCCCGGCCCCTTGTCCCCATCGTCGAGGACACCTTCCTTGGCCGTCAGCATCCCGCCGGCCCCAGGCAGATGTTGCGTCTGGTGACCTCCTACGTTTCGGACAACGCGCTCTCACAAGTTCCACTGCCGGAAATTCGAGAGGCTTGGGCAGCCATCATGCCGGCCCCTGTGCACTGGGCTCGCGCCTTGAACTGATTTCTACCACCCGACACCCGAGGCCTCGCTTCGGGTGTGCTTTTTTGGGCGGTAGCTCCCTCTTCTTACCGAGATGCGCCACGACATCGGATGTGCTCGATGCTGCCGAGACACTGCATCCCGTGCTTCCGAGCGCCGAATGAATCGAGCTCCTCGCGCTTGTCGGTGGGCTGAAATTTCAGCTCAACTGAAGCGTCATCTCCAGCCTGTTATGCCATTCTTGAGCCTCATGTGAATCCAAGGAGCCAACTTTATAGAGCGGCTTTTCCTCATCGTTGGTGAGGAACACAAGATGGTTTTTCGTCTTGCGCCCATTACGATCGATCCACTCCCACTCAAGGCCCCTGATTTGATCAAAGGCCAGTTCCCATTGTTCATAGTGTGTCAAGAAAATGATGTTCCTCGTGTTCTTGTCAACAATTGCGCCCGTATTTTCGCCTTTTATATAACGATCCATGGCGATGCCTTTCTTTTTTGCGATACGCTCAGCTTTACGCTTGAGCAATACGCCCGAACCGTGATCAATAAGTTTCGGCCATATGAGAAGAAACGAAAAGGGAACCAACGCCCCAATAAACCAGAGAACTAATTTGAAAAGGAACTCGCCGGCCGACTCAGCGGCAAACATCGCGCGGAACATAAGGAGAATGGCGCGAATAATATTAAAGATGAACACAGTTTGATCTCGTTACTAGAATGTCGAATGACAGTGACGGCCCGCTTCAGTCGCCCATGTAGTGGCAACTGGGGATCCCGATCATCGGTTTGAAGTCGTCCAGCTTTGAGTTCCGATCGACTTCTTGCAGGTTCCAGGCGGTCTTCTGACCTGCGCTCTTGGCGGCTGCAGGGCTGAGGGTGCTGATCGTCATCAGGTACTTGGACGTCGGGACCGTCTCCATCTGCCCCGAGGTGAGTTTTTTCGCTTCTGCGGCGCTCAGCAGCTTCAGTTCCGTAACGGTGCCACGCTCGTCATCGCCGCAGCTCGTGTCCCCTGCACCCTGGTATTCGAGGATCTGTTTCGCGGTAGGCGCCGCGTGCAGTGCGGTGGCCGCCAGTGAGATGGTGAGGCCGACGAGGATCGTTGTGAGTTTCATGTTTAGGGCTTTCTCCAGGTAAGTGGGTTAGACGTTGTAGGTCGGCGCTGAACGGGTGGGTGACCGCCGAGTAGCCGGGGTCGAGTTCAGGTTCCGGCTCGCCGATCTGCGGGTTTTTGCTTTGGAACGGCCAGAACCCCTGAGCTCCAGGACGACGTAAACCGCCCAAGTGTAAACAGCGCGTGTTTTCAGGTAGAGATCGCTATTCGATGGGATTATGCGATTGGAGAAATCAAGTTCACGAGGGCTTACTTCACACTTTCTGCCGTTACTTCCGCTGTTGTACTCGTGAAAGAGATGCCCAAGCCGCGCAGGAAGCTCACGACCCTCCGGCGCAACAGCGCTGTCGGCATCATGGAGGGCGCGATCACGGTCCCCTCAGGTGGCTGTTTGGTGCTCCTCGTGACAGCCTTTCGCGTCGGGGGAACACGAGGACGTAGTGATAGGGGCGCAGAACGCACGGCTCCTTACGGTCTTTCTACCTCCCCCTCGCCCGGTGCGTCGCACGCCTCGCAGATGTGCATCCCGGCCTTCTTTGTCTTCTGAGTCAGAGCGGACGAGGGCTGCCTGATGAGTCGTCGTCCTGCGGCGGCGAAGATGTCAACAGCCGAGCTCCCCGAGCCGTATATCGGCGTGACGATCGCTACCAAGCATGCAAGGACTCTTTGCTATCGCTCATATGCCCACCATCGAAGGAATCGACATGGCCAACCCAAACAACTGCTCAACCTGTGATCACAAGCAGCACCCCGATGACGGGCATTGCTACATGTTCCGTGATGAACCGCAAGACGTCTGCATGCAGCACACCGCACGCAAACGCGCATTCTTCAGCTTCGTGCAGCTTGTCTCCGACACGAATGCTCACGAGCCGCCGCGGACCACGTCGTCTGGCTCCGAGCATCACTGACACGTTCACACCGCAGGCATCCCTGACCGGATGCTCACACTCAAAGGACCGCATCATGAAGAGCATCACCCAAGGCCCCTGGAAATGGAGCCATCACACGAACACCCTCAGCGAAGCCAACGAGGCCGTGCTGATGGCATCGCCCAACGGCGACAGCGCTGCCGTCGTGATAGCGCTCGGACCAGATTGGCAAGAGCCGCTGCGCTGCGATATCGAGCACGCGAAAGCCATGCTGCTGATCGAAGCCGTCCCCGAGATGCGCGACGCACTCCTCGATCTGGTCGGAGCACTCGCGAAACACCATCCTGGCGGAGTGCTTCCCGAAGTCGCGAGCGCGCTTAAGAGCGCTCAAGCCCTCGTCGAGCGCATCGCTCCCGTCCGCCTCCCCGGTGCATGGGAGAAAATCGAGGGGCAAGAAAATCTCTACGTCAAAACGTACGCATCCCCCGGCGTCTGGATCGAAGCCCACATCGCGGGTTCGCGAATCAGTCTGCGAGCCAAGCGTGAATTCTTGCTGCGCGGCGTCATGAAGGCAGCGATCGAAGTGGGTCGCGCCAACGTACATGCCTGCGACCAACTCGAGATCGACGCTGCGATTCGGGAACTCGAGCAACGTCTCGACGAGGCGCTCTGTTCGGCAAAGGAGAACGATCATGCGTGAAGGCAAACCCTCCAAACGCTTTGGTCACCTCGGGCTCCATAACGTAAACCTAGGCGGCGCTGGCTCCCCCGTGCTGATCAAGCTCTACGGCACCGAGGACCAGGTGATCGCAACGCTGACGGAAGAGCAGGGCGCCTGCATCGACCCCGGGCACCTGGACTTTTTCGAAGGACCGAACTGCCGGCCCGCCCGATACGCGTCATGCCTGGTCGAGATCCTCGCCGACGGCACGAAGCACATCGTTCACGATAATCCAAAAGCCCTTGCGGCCGATCCTGAAGCTTGGATCGAGTTTCTGGGGGACTGGGTGTATCGCCACCAGCATCAACCGACCTGACTTCGCCGCTAACGCGCCACAATTTCTTCAACCTTCTCCAGCAGAGAGGCGAAATGGAAACACAACCCACCATCGGTATCACGACCGAAGCGGGACAGCTTTACGTCCTCACACCAGTCCCTATGAAAACCATGCCAAGTCACCATCCGGACACCTGGCTGCGCTTCATGGGCAGGCATGTCCCCGGCACGCAGCTCCCGGAATCGACGCAGGATCGCATCCAGGCCTTCATGCGCAAGCACCGCACCGAAGCGCTTCGCGATGCCCATGGCGTCACCTATACCTTGGCCGGCGGAATGCTTGCCACATGTCACACCGAAGTGGTTTAGCAATGCGCCACTTCGGATGACTGATCAATAACCCCCCCAGCCCGATCGTCTTCGACGACCGGGCTTTTTCATTCGGGCTCTAGTATCTCCCGCCGTCCATTCCGAAGAGCGGGACACTCATTAGCCCCCCTCCCACCAACCCCAAGGCACCAACGAAGAACTCTCGTTTTCCCCGCGGCGGATACACCAGTGTCGTTGCCCCGCGTACCGCCAGACCAGCAAGCTTCGGCGCCTTCTCGCCCAACGCGTACCCGTGCGCATGCCGCCCGGAAATCACCATTCCGAGCTTCAAGTACGCGCCCCGATTCACCGCAGAGGCCGAGTCATCGAAGAGATCGTCCATCACTTGCGTCGCCATCAGAAGGAAGTGCCCCTCGCGATGCGACCACTCGATCCACTCCCGTGCCACGTCCCGAGAGGCGACCATGGCGGCTGCCTCGTCGGCAATGACGAGCGACCCCCTGGGCAGATCCGCACACACGCTGCACAAGTCGTCCATCGGCGCAACAGCGCGCGCATCGATCCGTAATCCGAACTCCGAGCGCAGATTCCGGTAGAGCACTGGCGCCAGATCCATAGGCGAAGCTTTCCTTGAGTCCCCAGTGACCAGTTCGGGCGGCAGCGCGACACAAACATGGGGGACGCCCTGCTTGAGCGCCTGGTGCGCAAGATGCATGGCGAGGACGCTCTTCCCTGTTCCGGCCATGCCGACCAGAAGCGCTGCGGGCTGGCTCCGGCTCAAGGCGAGCTCTCGCTTTGTTGAAGGTTCTTCCCCAACTGCAACGCTCAGGCTGAAGACCAGCCTCAATGGCGCGACAACTGGGCGTTCCAGGTTAGCTTCTACGCTCCCAACTGCTTCCATCACCCTCTCTCACGACGAACGCAACACCTTCTCTTATACCGTCCCGCCTTGTCGTTCCCAAAAGAAACCCGCTATTTCTCGCATGCAGTCCCTCTGATTTGGCCACCTTTCGGGGCTCGATGCTTATCGAGCTGAGTTCCCCTAACAGCTTTGCAATGCCAACCGGGCCCGCGCACGCGGATCCGCTTCCTGCTTCCCGTAACCGGCAAGCAAATAACCGAAAGGAGTCCTCATGCAATACGAAGCAGCACGCGTCCTGCTGGGCGCAGATGGTCGCGAGAGCGCTGAATTTCCGCAGTGCTTTGAAACGTATCAACAGGCGCTCGAGTACATCGACACCACGCCTGTTTCCAAGGATGGCGTACGCCCCTGGATTCGCGACACCCACGTGCGCGATGGTGAATTCATGGTGATCGGTGGAAAACACTACTGGATGCCCATCGACGCAGCCCCTACCGGAGACGGCCATGCGTTCCACCAATGACAGCCGCCGCGATCGCCTGCCAGTCAAGGTCGGTGCAGGGTTGCTCGACACGCCGATGACGCCCGAGCAAGCGCAACGCTGGGGTGAGCACAACATGCCCTCAGGGTTGCGAGCCGCTGGGTTCAAGGTCCGTGTCGTCCGCTCCGATCCGCAGATGCATGGCGGCACTTGGTTGCGGGTGAACTACGGCAAGTAAACCTCTCGCCGGCCTTCAGTGAGCAAATCTCTCGGAATTCTCAACATGACAAAACAAGTGATCTCTTTTCAGCAATTCGCTGACGATCTTCGCGCCTGCGTCCTCTGCGCGGTCAATCAGTTCGTCGAGGCAAGAACCGGCCAGCCCCTGGCAGCCGGATGGTGCACCCTTGAAATGCAGTCCCTTCTGACCGAACTTGAGCAGCCCGCTCAAAAGCTCGCCCAGCGAATCAACGCGCAGCGCTTCGACACGCTCGAAATTCTCGTTCCCGACGCTGCCGGCACGCCCGTCAAACTCGCCTCGCATCCAGCCTGGTTCTGGAAGTTCCGGAGCGACGCTGGAGCGCGCCACGCCGGCTTCATAATTGGCCGCGACCTTCGCGATGCTGTTTCCCGCGTGCTTACCTCGACGTTGCCCAACGGGCAACTCTTTGGCGAGGCGTACCAGGTTCCGATCGACGTCCTCGACGAAGCGCCCGGCAATCGGCAATCGACGCTGGTGCTCGAGCGCCCGGGACTTCGTCTCGAGTTTCATTCGCTTTAAGCGCGAGCACACGCGCTCTCACACCTCCCCCCCAACGCTCCACAGGCATCGCCTGCGGAGCGTTTTTTGTTCATGGCGCCGAGATGGCGTATCTTGAATGAGCCTTGATCCTTGGACTCACTTTCAAGGTGATCCCGCCCGTTTGCGCTTGATGCGATTCGGGTTGCTCATTCTCAAACCTCGAGACCGACATGCAGAAAGCCTTCAATCTCGTAAATAGCCTATGGGTCTCGGTCGACTTCGCAGACGTCATGGCAGGACGGGCCGAACCGCCGTGGGTCAATCACGACCGGATCGATTTTTCCGCGCTTGCTGAGCTGCTGGCGCGTTCCTTCGAGTACGGTCCTCCTGTGCGTATCCGTGTTCCCAATGACACGATCGATCAGGCCACTGTTCACGCGCGGATGGGCGTCATTCCGCTCCGCCCAGGGGCAAAACCGGGCGATCCCGCATGTACCGATTTCGGTGATGCGCTCCTCGTTGCATCGCGAAAAAACACTGACGCCGTCATTGACGTCCGTCAGTCGTGGGCACCCATGCATTATTTGCCGAACCGCGCGAAAGCCCCGCCTCCGTTGGTCCTGCCCTTCGTGATGGAAGCCGTCGATTTCGAAGACGCAGCGATAAGCGCCGCCTCGATGCTTCCCATTCTCGGCCTGCCGATGCCTCCGATTTTCCCGGAAGGCGAAGCGGCAAGAGCCAAGCGCCAAGAACAGCCCGGACGGCTTCCTGCTGCGTTGCGCAAGGGCCTCGAGGACCTCTTCGGCTGTAAGTTCGAGTCGACTGCGTTCTTGAATCGACTTGCCTCAGAGCCCATGCCCTTGGGCTGAACCCTTGTACAGCCGCGCAATCGATCTCCCTTCCTCACTTTGTCGCACCGGGAATGCCTCGCATGGACTCGCTTTTTTCCCAGCCCCCCGCTTTGTCATACCTGAGCCTCGCCACGAGCAGCTCTAATATGTGCATCACCGTGGCGATCCTTCTGACTGCCTCGTCGCTCGGCATCCATTGGGCAGCGGCCCCCTTCAGGACAATACCTCGTCATGTGCCCCGCGTCTTCTCGGTCACGCCGGTGAACAAGAGCCAAGGGAGGAGGCGCGCAAACCTCGACTCAATCCGTGACTCAGACCCCGTGCGCGTTTGAGCCTGCTCAAACACCTGCCCACCGGGCCCCTCTTTCTGAGAGCCCGGGGGGTCTTTAATCGGATTGCCCTTTTCTTGCGCATTATTTGACCTTCAAGAGGAAACCCCCAACCATAGGGCATCTTTTCTCCAAAGGCAGCGCCTCATGCGCACTGACGACTTCCACCTGGAACGCATCATTCTGATCGACTCGTATCGACAGGGTGATATCGTCGAAGTCCGGCTCGATGGGCATGTCAACGTCAACGGCATCAATGCCGCTGGGAAGACCACGCTCTTGCGCACCATCCCGCTCTTCTACGGCGAGCTGGCTGCCCGAATGCTCAAGGGTGAACAGAGCAAGAAAGCCTTCACCGACCACTACCTGCCGCGCAGCACGTCTTACATCGTCTTCGAGTACGCCCGCCGCGGGCAGCTCTGCATGGCCGTGCTGCACTCGAATGCGACCGGCGAGAGCGTGCAGTATCGCTTCATCGCGACGGGGTACAGCCGGGATCTCTTCGTCGTCGGGCAATCGATCGTCGAGAGCAATACCCAGCTCTACCGCCATGTCGAAAAAAACGGCTTTCAGTGCACGAGGGCTCTCACTCGCAGCGAGTACCGCTCCATCATCCAGAACGACGTCGATCGCCGCGAACTGCGCAGCCTGGCCGCACAATTCGCCTTCACGGGCAGCGGGAGTCGGCTCTCGCACATCGACCGGATCGTCACCGGCATGTTTGTGCGGGCAGCAACGTTCCGCGATCTGCGGTCGATCATCGTGTCGAGCATCGCGCAGGAAGAGGGCGCGCTCGAGATCAGGGCACAACGCGATCAGATGGACAACTGGTTGCGCGATCACGATGCTTACCTGGACGTAATGAACGAGGCACCCCGGGTCGCAGCGCTGATAGACGCCAGCAAGGCGCGTTCGGCGGCGATTGCCTCGTTGAGCCTGACCAAAGGGCACCTCATCGCGCTCGAGCGGGCCTGCTCGACACAGCTTCAAGCGGTCAAGAAGGGGCTCGAGGCCCTCGAGGAGCAAGTCGCAACCGAACGCGCACAAGTCGCGCAGAAGTCGGCCGAGACGAATGGGCGCCTGACAGCCCAGGGTGAAGCGCTCAAGCAGGCGCGTGCCCAACTAGAGCGTCTGGACGCGCAGGCCAAGCGCTATCAGGACGAGCAGTTCGAGAACCGTGCGCAGGATGAGGAACGTCTGCCTTCGGTGCAAGCGGATCTCGAGATGCAGGAAAAATCCCTTGGCGCATTGGTTGGGAACCAGCGCAGCGTGACCGAAGAGTACGAACGGCTCGAGTTGCAAGCCGATCAGCGCACGAAAGCAAAGATCGCAGACATCGAAAAGGACAGGGCCCCAATCTACGAAGAAATCGACCGACTCAAGGGTGACTGCGAAGCGCACTACCAAGGCCTCGAGTCGGTGTTGCGCAAAGAGCATGAGCGCGCCCTTCATGAAGCCCACGAGGAGGCGAGGGGCTACGCTGAACGGATTGGTTGGCTCAACGGCCGCATCAACGATGCCCAGGCCAGCCCCGAGCTCGTCATGCAGAAGGAGGCCAAGGACGACGAATGCGAAAAGGCTCGCTGCACGCTTGAGCAATCCCGAAAGGCCCGTGAGGATACTCAACGCGCACGACAAGCTGAAAAGGCACGCTTTGAAGACGCTGACCGCCAGCTTGGGCGGATTCACGCGCGACTCCAGGAACACAAGGGCGCATTGCAAGGCGCGATGCAGATGGGCGATGCAGCGCCGGGCACGCTGATTCACTTTCTTCGCGCTCAAGTCCCTGACTGGCGTGAGAGCATCGGCAAGCTGGCTTCGCGCGAGCTGTTACTGCGCACCGATCTCGTTCCCGAGATCGACGAAGCGCCAAAGCAGAGCCTGTACGGCGTGCGCCTGCGGCTCGACCGCATTGAAGCGCCCTGGCACGCCCACGAAGAAACGATCGAGGCGCGTATCGCCCAGTTAAAGAGCGAAATCGATGCTGAGCAAGCGCGTCACGCCGCGCAGGAATCCGTGCTCGGGCAGGCAAGGGCTGCACTCGATGCCGCCGTCAAAGCCGAAGAAGACGCTTCGCGGGCCTACCAGACTGCCGATGAGCGGCTTCGCCGCCTATCCGGTGAGCAACAATCCTTGAAACGACAGATCGAGGAAAGCCGCACGCGAGCGAAGAAGCAGGCCGAAGAAGAGCGCCGCGATGTCGCCGCGCAGCAAAAGGCGCTCGAGCTCGAAATCCAACAGATGCAGACTGCCTTCGATCGCACCGTCCGCGAGAACGCAGCAGCCCGCCAGCAAGCCTTGAACGCAATTGAAGAAACCAAGAGAGGCAAGCTCGCCGCGATCGAAGCGACCATCCAGAGGGAGCGGGCGGAACTGGCGGCCGAACTCGAGCGACTCAAGGCGGAGCGTCATCGCAGCCTTGCCGCCAAAGGCATCGATCCCGACACGCTTTCCCGTCTCGAGACTGCAATCACCACCCTTCGAGCGACGATCGACCGAATTCGTAAGGATATCCCTGTCATCGCGCAGTATCGCGTGTGGCTTGAAACCCAGTGGCCTCAGCGCTCGGCCTATCTCACACAGGTGGAGACCATCGAGGCCGACGTGCGCCGGCTCAAGGACGAGCTCACGCGGATTCAAGCCGACGGCGAGCGGCGAAATGCGGCGCTCATGAAGGAACTCGATTCTCTCGAAAAGCAGGAGCACCGCATCGGCGGCGAACTCTCGGCCGCGAGGGTCCGCATCGAAAAGCTCTCCAACGTGCGCGAGGACGCGGATGCGGCCCACGCTGACCATGACGCAGCCCATACGCTCGCTTATCTCGACGAGATCAAGCGTACCAGCGAGAGCGCTCGGCTTGATGCAGAGAAGAAGATCGAAGACGACGTCGGTGTCATCCTGCGTGCTTTCACGAAGCATCGCGGAACGGCCCCCGACCGCTTCTACGAGAGCTATCGCAGCGATTTGGCGGCACACAGCAAGCGCGGGCGGGAATGGTTGCCCGCGATCCAGGAATGGTTTGCTAGCCGGCACCTCGAGGCGCGTCGTGTCTTGCGTGATGGCGCGTCTTTGCTGGGGCAGACTGTCGATGAGTTCTACAACGCTTTGCGCACCTTCAAGACGCGCACGCAGAGCTTTTCTCGGGAGCTCCAGACCTGCATCGATTCCTCGGCCGACTTCGAGAAGATCACCAACGTCCAGGCCCGCATCCAAACCACCGTCGATACCCTCAACTACTGGCCCAGCATTCAAGCGCTAAGTGAGGAGTTCAGGTTGTGGGTCGAACGCCAGGACGATGACTTGCCTCACCAGGAGTTCTGCCAGGCCTTGCGCCGGGTATCTCAATGCTTCGAACGCGAGAACACACTCTCCGCGGACCTCGTCGACCTCATCCAGCTTGAGATCGACCTGGTGGAGAACGGCCGGCACGTGACCGTGCGCGACGAGAAAACGCTCGAGCACGTGAGCTCCAACGGCATCTCCTACCTGATCCTCATCGTGTTGTTCCTGGGCTTCCTGCAGCGTGTGCGAAAGGACGCCCACGTGCAGGTGGTCTGCGCAGTCGACGAGCTCAAGAATCTTGATCTCGGCAACACCGAGCGGCTCTTCAGCCTGCTCGATCGGCATCGCGTGACCTTGATCAGCGCATTCCCCGATGCCGACCCCGAGGTGCTGCGTCTCTTCGCGCACCGCTACACGATCCTGGAAGAGCGCCGGATCGCCAGTGTCGTGTTGGATGACGACCTGGAACCCGCACAGCCTCGCGAAGAGCAGTCGCTCGACAGCACGCAGTTTGCGCAGGCAGAAGAACCCGATGGAAGCACTGAGCCTGTGCTCGAGCCTGACCGCCTCGCAACCCCGCTCGAGGAGGATCCCGACCATGTTTGATGTGATCGCCATGCGGCTTCTCGCCGGCAAGTTCCTCTGCGAAACCACGGCTCCCGAAGCCTTTCGCGCACTCGAAGAGGACGCAATGCGAAACGACGTCGATGCGTACCTGCGGCGGGTCGGTCGCCGGCTCGCCTGCACGGCAGGCGGGTACGCCTACTACATGGCCTTTGAGCGCATCGGAACCGATGAACGTACGGAAGTGAAGCGTCTCTTTGCCGAGATCAAGCACGAGCTGCGTCCGATGGTGAACTTCCTGAAATTCGTCATGCAGGCGCTCAGAAACGAGGAGGCTCCGTCTCCCGGCGAGCGGATCGACTACCCGACCATTCTGGGCGCCGTCACTGCACATCCGCAACTCGTCGACGAGCTGCGCAATTTCGCGGCACTGGGGCGAGATTTCACCGCCGCGGACTCGACACCCCGGGCGATGCTCGACAAGGTCTTCGGCCAGGTCGTGAAAAGTGGCTATCTGGTCCAGCTCGATCGGGATCGTGAGGTCTACGCCTTCACGGGCAAGCTCGATTTTCTGCTCGAGGTCATCGAGTTCCTGATGGCAAACGAGAAGATCGTCGAAGATGCACCCGACGATCAGTCTGATCAATTGCGAATGCTATGACACGCGACGTGACTGTCACGCTCTTCGAGCGTCTCCATGCTCACCGGCATCTCGTCGCCGAGGCCTACCATCAAGGCTCGGTCCTCCGGACCGACGACAATCGAAGGGCGATAGAGATCCTGCAGCAGCAACGGGTCTTAGTG
This sequence comes from Thauera sp. WH-1, assembly GCF_047806685.1. NCBI lineage: Bacteria > Pseudomonadati > Pseudomonadota > Betaproteobacteria > Rhodocyclales > Zoogloeaceae > Thauera > Thauera sp. WH-1. The sequence goes on along the minus strand of NZ_JBLQGP010000019.1, from coordinate 63,257 downwards.
CCGCATTCCCCGGACGAGTATCGGCTGCACAGCAGCTTGCGGCGCTTTCTCGCCTCGGCCTTCAGTTCGCACCGCATCCTTCAGAGCTCAGGCGACATTGGCGCGATCTTCGCTCACCTGGAAAAGCTGACCGACTTCTACATTGCGGCCTTCAACGAAGACGATCAGGCCGCAACGGACAGCTACGAAGACGAGATCTCGCAGACCGTTTTCGAGATCAACGACAGCCTCCAGGGCTTCATCACCAACCTGCAGGCGAACATCGAAACCCGGTTCGCGGCCGTCACTTCGCTGGCCGCCAAGAAACTGCAAAATGAGTTTTACCTAGCCGCTACGCATACGCTCGTTCAGGTGCTCGAGTCCTTCCATCTCTCGGATCTCCTCGAGCGCATCCAGGCGTTTCCTCGCATCGAAACGCTCTTGCGAACACAGCTTTTTGCCCGCATCCCGGTCTTTCGAAGCACGCTTCAGACCATCTACGAGACGCTGCGCCAGTTTCTCTTCGAGTTCCGCAAAATCGAAGCCCGCGCCAAGCGCATCCAGCAGATGTGGCTCTTCCTGAAGAAGACCCCCGACTACGAGCCCCGCGCATGGGACAACGCTTCGGATCTGCCGGCCTGGCTCGAACGCTCGCCAGGTCTTCCGATTGCAACGCACCCAGACGTCTCGGATACTGCTTGCGAGGACACGCTGGTCGAGCTCGCCCAATCAATCAAGGCGGATCAGAGCCCGCGCAAACGACGCGAGGCGGGCGCCCTCACCGCGGAGGAAGTCCCCGCAAAGGTCATCGTCAAGGTGCCAGCGCACGTCCTTGCCCTTCGACAGATGCTCAAGGATGCCAAGGCATCCGAAGCGCCCGTATCCGTGCGGCAATGGCGGAATCAGCACGCAACGGAGCTCGAGCTCGACGACACGCTCTGGCTGGAGCTCGCGCTCGATGTGCTCGCCAAGAAGACCAGCATCACCAAAGGTCTTGAGGTCGGCTACAACGAACACTCTCGCGAGGGGCCGTTCTCGACTGGAAACATTCTCATCAAGGATCTGAGCCTGTGGAAAAGCGCCTGATCGACACATTGATCCGCATCGTTCAGAGCCCCGAGACTCAATTCATGGATGGCGCCGGCCTGAAGGATTTTCGTCAACGCTACGGAATCGGTTTCCCCGTCGGCACCACCCGCGTGCGTTTCTCCGACAAGGACAAGGCCGAGATTGCGTCGCTGCTCAAGGCCAAGGCCGGCATCGACACCGACCAGGTGAAGCCCGGCGCTTGGCAAGGCCTCACCCGCGCCGAGGCGCTGGATCTGGGGCACAACGAAAAGCTCGCCCGAGGCGCAGTCAAACGAGACAGGATCTCGGTCAAAGCGGTTCCTGGGCACGCCTTGAAACTCTCCGGTCGGCATCTGAGCCTGCCCGTATATGCCCATGTGGACATCAACTGGCGGGAAATCGGTGCCCTCGGGCATCCTGTCGCCCTGGTGGTCGAGAACTACGAGGTGTTCGATGGCCTGCATCGCACCGAGGTGGCCTCAGCGCTCGCAAACGCCGGGTACACGGACGCCTTGGTCATCTACCGCGGCGACGCTACCGAGAGCCGTAAGGACAACGTGCTGGCGTTTCTCGCGGCCTTCGAGTTGCCGGTTATCCTCTTCGGCGACATCGACCCGGCGAGCCTCGTCGAGGCCTCCAGGTTCCCCGGCGTGTGCGCGATTACCGTACCGGCCGATCCAGTTGCGGCCTTCAAGGAATTCGGGAATGGAACGCTCTACACACGCCAGGTGGGCCAGCTTGGGCCTGCCTTCGAGCGGCTCCTCAACTCGGCCTCACCGGGGCTTCGCGCGGCAAGCGGCTGGGTGCATGCGCATCGCAAGGGGCTCGTGCAGGAAAGCATGATTGGGCGTGATCTACGACTCTCAATACTGACAGCATGAATATCCATGGGAGTGCGCAATGAGTGTTTGGCGATATCGAGACGAGGCCATACGCCACGGATGGGAATTCCTGGACCTTGCACATGAAAGGGACAAAACCCACTTGTTCGAGGCCATCAAGAACAATCGAGCTGGCTTCGACGAATTCCTGCTCCGAAATCAAACCGCAATCCTGAACCTCGTCGAAGCAACCCCCTCTCGCCGGTCGGCGCAACTTCGAAGGTTGGCGCCGAAGGATGATCTGACCCAAATGGCTTTGATCCTAGCTGCTTGGCAGCACTGCAGAAAAGCAGTCCTCGCCTATGACTGGCTGATGGATCACGAGAGTCGTTTCACTCCTGGCAGGCCTTACCGAAAAGAAACAGCCTCCCAAGGGCTCCTTTTCGACGACCTGCGAAAGCGTGCTATCACTCGCTGGCCGTTTCAGTGGGGCGCATCACCGTTCATCGAAGAAGCCAAAAGGAGAGAGCCTTGCGGAGCTAACGATTACAACGAGGTGATGGACGAATACAATCCTGAAACTGGGCTTTATTAGTCTCTCAGGCTCCCCGTAAACGAAAAAACACCACCGAGCGAAGCCGGGTGGTGTTGGGGGGAGTGAGACGCTCAGCCAGTTAAATCTGGCCGATATCGCAGGGGCGTGGCGCCCAGTGGGTTGCGTGCTGATAAATTTCTGGTTGATCCGACGGATCCTCGTAGTAACACTCGTTGAGGGTCTCAGTCTTCACGTCGAAAAATTGCTCGCCATCAAAATCGACGCCATCTGTGTAGATCAGCACCCGATGATATTGATCCGGGTCCGGCATCTGTACGGTCAGTTTGATGAAGTTCATGTTCTTGTATGGTCTCCTTGGATCGTATGAAGCTACGAGAGCGCTCTTGATTTCTTCATCCGTCCTGCCTGGTAAGCTCGTCAATGCGCCGCTGAATCACAGCGGGGTTGCCGCTCGCAGCGCACGGGTCGAAAAGTCCGACTTCTTCGGCGTAACGATCGAAGGTCTCTTTGCTTTCACGCGCAGCAGTCTTAAAGGTTGCTGCTGACGGGCTGCGAGTTTGGTAGCTGACCTGATTGCCACTGCACGTCACACGGTAAGCCCAGCCGCCTAGCAGGGTAGAAAATGTCTTGATCGTCTTGCTCATCATGTACCTCAAGGATCAAATGATGGGGCGCAGCGCCCCGAATACGATGGCAAAAGCTTGCGTTTCTTGTGCTCACATACGCGAGATTCTAGGAATGCGTCTTGTCCCGAAGTAGTTGATTGAATCGCGTTTGGCCCAATCCGCGCAAGCTCACAGGCTCAAAACCAGTCCGTCTCACACGTTCGCGTCAGCCGCAGTTCGCGCTTGGTCAGCCCCGAGTAGGGCCCACGCGGGGCATTGTCGCGGTCACGCTCGATGTTCCGAATGGCGCGCTTTTTCAGGTAGAGCAGGACGCGTCGGGCCTGCGCTTCACGCGGCGTGCCATCGAAGTCCCAGATCCTCTGCCGCATTCTACGAAGAGCAGCTTCGGACGAGAGGCGCGGACTGGCGCTAGAGCCGCTGGGGATACCTTCGCTTGTCATGGCCGCCCCCTCAGTGAAACTGAAGCGGCCGGTTTACATCCCAGTGCGTGCCCGGGATCTCGAGCCGGATGCGACCAGGTGATTCCTCATCGACTTCGTCGTTGTAGTAGAGGAACACCTCCGCACCTAACGGCGGTAACTTTTCGATGATCTGACCGGCGTGCTCGAACAGATCTTCGGTCTCGTCGGTGTGATCGATTCCATTCTGATCCTCTTCGATCGCGAAGCGCATCAGGCGCTCGTCGATCTCGACCAGTTGGCATACTGCAGTCGCAATGCGTGTGAGGTTATGCGGCTGATCGTCACACAGGTGCCCAAGCGCTGCAGCGGCCCAGATTGCTGCTTTATTCATGTTGAGTCTCCAAGAGAAGGCTTCGCCAAAGGCGAAGGGTTGTCATTGCCTCCTCATGGCACTGCATCGCGCGATATGGGCTTGGCGTCCTATGCTCGAGAACGCCCGGCAAGCCCGCCTGTAGATCAGAGCCCCAGGCTTCTGGCGAATTCCTTGCCCTGATCCGTCGCCGCCCAACACCGTGCATCGTCCTGCTGGACCAGGCCGTGGCGCTCCAGCGCGTGCATCGTGTCGACGTTGCAAACACGGCGACCGTTCACCATCACCGCAGACCCCGCGCCGGGGAGTACCGACCAGCCCTTCCCGACCCACCTCATGACCTTCAACTGCGTTTGCGACAGGCGCATCACTTTCACCCTCGTTCCTTAAACCTCGGTACCGCCGACCCAGACCCCACCCAAGTAGGCCTCGGCACCTTCTTTCGTCAGCTCCTCGAGGAGCTCCGCCTGTTCCACCAGTCGTTCGTGCGTCCATCCCCCAGAGGGTGCGCCGATGCGCTCGAGCACTTCACCATTCAGCGACCGAATCTCCAGCCAATCCCCCTTCAGCAGCGTCAAGATGTCCGGCTCAACGCTTGATCGGATGTCGGTTACGAAGCAGATCATGCCTGTGTGCTCCGATTAGTCCTGTGCCCCGCCAGTCGCGCGTTGAACGTATCGGCGCCATGCCGCGCCACCAGCAGGTCAATCGCACGAAGGGCCAGCGGGCGAATCTGTGCAAGCTTGAAAGCCTTTCCAGAGTCGGGGCGCCCGAGCAGGAGCCCATAAACCATCGACACCACCGCGATGCCCGACTCCGGATCCGAAATCATCCAGTCGCGCCCGGGGCCCCGGTGAAGCGCGAGCCGATGGCTCTGCCCGCCGATCGTTACCGGGAGCGGATTGTAGAGCACCGTTTGAACGATTCCATCCTTGCGGGCAATGGTGAAGCTGGGTTTTGGCATATGCGTTCCTTGCGAGCTGATTCGTGAGCGCCGGCAGCACCGAAGATGGAAAGAAGCATAGCGTCCGGTCCTGTGTGGGGAAAAACATTCGACCCTTTGCCTGTTCGTCCGCGTAACATCCACATAGGAAAATCCTGTCGCCTCGCCGGCAGGCATCCCCCGGCAGTGTGCGGCAAGCCGCTCCTGCCGGGCGTTGCCCGGAGCGTGTTGTGTGGGCGCGTCGTCAAGGCCACGCCGCACTCCCCGCCGTCCGCTCACCGCGGGCGGCCACCGACGGACAGATCACGGAAAACGTCCGCCGACGCTCCGCTGCTGCGCCCCGGACAGCGGCGACCGCGTCGAACCTTGACGAAATATGGGTTTGAGCAGGCTGGTCGCGGGGTGCTGCGCGACCCCGCTGCGCCGGGATGGCAGCCTTATCGACAGACGATCGTCTATCGGAGGGGCAATGTCTGCGCGTTCGCATGGGGTTCCCCCGGTAATGAACGCATTCAACCTGGCGCATCCGTGACGGATCGCCGCAAATGAACCGAAAGGAGCTTCACCATGACGCAAATGACCCGCCGCTATGTCCTCGTCGCCGATCTGGTGTCCACGGAGGGTAATGCTGAGTTTATGAAGGATACGGAGCTCTCTGATCTCGCCCTGTTGGCTGAGACCGCGCTGCTCAAAAGCTGCAAAGACGCACAAGGCGTGACTGTCACGGCGTACGAGCATCTGACGCATGCCTTGATCGGGGAGCAGTTCAACCGTCCTGGGCAAGCGCCTGAACTCGACGGCCATCTGACGTTTCCCGATTGGCGGATTGTCGATGGGAGCGAATCGAGCTTGCCCGGTGGCCTGGATCAGCCCGGTACCGTTGAGCTGTCTCGTTGCGGCTATGGGGCTTGCATGACGGCCGTTTCGCCAACAGGGGACGTGACGATGCTTGGCATCGAGTTCGATGCCGGCGTTCTGAAAATGTACCTGTATGGCCCCGATGCTGAAGGCCCAGACGGCACCACCGAGGAGCCATTGTGCTCTCTGGCTTCAACGCGTGAAGGTGTGATCGTGCATTCCCAGTACGCGCCGTTCGCACGCATGTACACGACCGGGGGCGGTGAGCAGGACGAAGCCCCGTACGATGGCGACGCAGTCATCGCGGCGCTTCGCAAGCCCACTGATCCGAACCAGGAAGGTACGAAAGCGGCCTCGGCCGATGTGCTGCTCGAGCCCGGGTTCTATGTTGGTGCCGCCCAATCGCATGGCGAGAGTAGCGATCCAGATCACGAGGTCGGCGATCTTCAGGACTTCTTGAGGGCCGCATTCAAGATCATGACGCCTGAGCAGCGAAAGGCGTTCGCCCTGGACGAGACTGTGCAACAGACCCTCGAAGGCGCCTTCGGAGACCTGGACCAGTTCGAAGAGATGCTGGCCCGCCTTCGCGAATGAAGGTTCGCGACTTCGCTGCGTACTTATCACTGAATCGTTCGAGACTTCGTTCTCACGTTCGGAGCCATTAGGCGCTGCCGATCCGTAATCAACCCCACAAGCCGCCCAAAACTTCCGTTTTGGCGGCTTTTTTTTCTGGCGGGACGGGCATGCGAAGTGGAAATTCATGAATTTGGAGGTCGTAGCGTAAGATTCCATGCAAGCAAACAGGCTTTGTTCTTTTCGGATAAGTGGATCTGCAGATATGAGAATCACGGTTGAGTTGCAGCGCTCGCGCCGGGAGCGTGCGTTGTATTCGGCGTTGGCGTGGTGGCAGTCATTGCGCCCAGACGGGTGGGATCTGCATGACCATCTGGCGACGCCCGAGATCAACGCAAGCACAGCCCACGAGAAGCAGCTCGCCGTGGCCGTTGCCCGCGCAGTGGAAGTGGGGGCCTTATGAAGAAGTGGTGGTCGAGCCCGGACGCTCGGCTTTATGGCCAGGCTCGGCGCTACCATGAGCACAACGTGTTGCCGTGAGGGCAATGCGACCCATGCATTTGTTGCAGGTAACCCCTGCGCAGTTCTCGAAGGAGCCGATCATGCTTACCGTCGTGAGTGGCGGGCGCAAAGTCCCGCCGGCCGCTGGCCATTTTTCGCATTTGATTGAAGACGCGCTCGAAATCGAAGCGCACCTGTCAGAACCTGAACGTATCGAACCGCTGGTTGCGACGCTCTCACCGATTGAGCGTGGCGTGATCGCGACGCGGCTCTTGCATGACGGGATTGACGAGGTAACGGTACTCGCGCTGCTGAGTACGGTGAAGGAGGGCGCATGAGCCATGTGTTCATCCTCGGAGCCTCGGACGCGGAGATGGATGCGATCGAGGGTTTGCTCAAGGCCAACGGGTATCCATTCGAGCATGCAACGCTCGAACGGCGCCGGGTGAGGGCAGGCAACGCGTACCGCGCGGATGCCACCCGTATCGGCCTTGCGTCGGACTTTGAGCCCGTGTTCGTTGAATGTGCGGTCTCTGGCATCGAGCGTACCAAGGTCATCGATCATCACCGTCCCGGTGACCCCGGTTACGACCGCGGTCCTGCCGACTACTGGACCGGGTCCAGCATCGGTCAGGCCCACGCTTTCCTGGGGATCGATCCCACGGATGAAGCGCGCATCGTGGCGGCTGCGGATCATTGCCCGACAGCGGCTTACCGCGGTCTCTGTCCCGGAGTCGATCCCGAAGCACTGAGGGTCTGGCGACTTCACTCGCGGGCCTCCCGTCGCGGTATTCCCGTGCATGTCGTGGCGGCTGCAATCGAAGACGGCATCGCCCAACTCAGGCGCCTCGATCGCGTCTGCGTCGAAGGCCACGAAATCGCAAACGCAGTCGGGGTCACGATTCCCGAGTTGCCTGAAGCGTCCGCAATCGCCGGCATCCCCGTGATGCATACGCTCAAGGAATTCGAGACGCAACGGCAGAAGGTCAGCCTCCTGGGTGCATCGCCTGAAGCGATCCGCGCCTGGATGACTTGGGCCTCAACCTTTCTAGTCGACGTCTACGGTGCGCCCGAGCGTGGATACGCAGGCGCCTACGCGCCGTAACGACGCCTCAGCGTGCCGGGCACGCTACGCATCGCCGCGGCGGATCCACGCCGGACTGCCGCACGTTCCAACAACTCGCCCAAAGGGATCTCAGTCCCTTCGGGACGACCTTTTGGGCAATACTTCCAAGGAATTCACCATGAAAGTCATTGCCGCAGATATTGGCACGAAACACTTCTGCACCATTCCGGGTTGGCCCTCGAATGACCTCGAGGGGCTCTTCGATGCGCTTGCGCGCTGGGATCTCGACCCGGGGCTGGACTACTCGAATGAGCCTGAATTCGCCGGCAAGCCCGGCGTTGCGCCGTTCAGGAGTCGCGCCTGGGGTCACTGCGTTCAGCAATACGACGAGACGCTTCAGAAGCGCGTGTGGGTCGGCACCCGGCCCATCCATCCAGAGCATCCGGACGCGGTTCGGTATTTCGGCAACTTCCTGGAACACAGCTTCGGGTTCTGGCTCGATACCGACGATCCTGAGTTGATCGCAAGGCTTGACGGTGCGATCGCTGAGAATCTTTGCCGCAGAAGAAAGCGTCTATGTGGCGCGTGACGTTCAGCGCTGTCAGCGCGCACAATTTAGGAGAGTTCAGATGAGCGAAACCTTTGAAATAGCTTCAGATGGCGAGGTCGAAGTTTGTGTGAATCTGGTGGAAAGAACTTCGCCGGTCGTCTGGCGACAGGCCGGCAGTGGTGAGGATCGCTGGAACTCTACCCCTTATCAAAGTGCGGACGTACGTGATGTGCATGATGCGCTCAGGAAGGTGACCCTCTGGCTAGATACGAGCTACGGCATCTGACGTTTTACCTCTAGCCCCTCGAGCTTCGCTTGAGGGGTTTCTCCGTTAACGCGCCTCCACCAATGCTGAGAAGCATAGGGCAGCACAATGCGCCCTATGCAGAGCGCTCGGCGCCTGTCTGTTTATGTTTCGAGTGACCGCTCGGTAAGCTGAAGAGACTCACCAGGAGATCTTCATGTCCGCTGAACCCGAGATTCTCGAATCTGCACAAGCTCCGGCAGCCCCGGCGTGGAAAACGCTCGACCCCAGCAATCCGCCCTTGGCGCTCTCAGTCCTGCCTGGACAGATCGTAGCGCTGATCTTCGGCATCGCAGGCATGGCACGGAACATGAAGTTTGCCCGCCTGAGCGACGTCACCATGCCCGATACCTGGATGCAGGCGGTCGCCAAGGCGGAAGATCTTTCCGAAGAAGGGCTCGAGCACCTGGCTGCGGCGTTGGATCGCGCCGGCCGTATCTCGCTCGAGGATGCGCTCAACTGGATCGTGATCGAAGACCGTGCGATTCGGGCTGCCATCAACGCGGGCGCGAAGAAAAAGCCCAAAGCCGCGTCCAAGATCGCTGTGATGAAGATCATGGGCGGCATCAAATGGCCCGAGTTGAAGGAGGAACTCGCGCTCCTCAGCCCGACATCCCAGATGCGGACCAAGATCGGGGCTGCTGCGCTGCTCGAGCGCAGTGGGCGCGTGGTCGATCCGATCGAGGCTTGAGCATGAAGGCGCCGCCCTCCGATGGTGTTCAAAGCCGCTGCTGGCGCGACGCATTTTCTCGGCGCCTGTCCGATGGACTCATCGTGGCCAGCGCGGTGTCTCTGACCGTGATCGGTATCACCGTGCTCGGTGAATCGGTGTCGGCCCAAGCTGCGGTCGCGATTGTGCTCGCGCTCTACGGCCTGGCCGTTCTGTCCGCGGCGGCGACGGCTTTCTTCGGCCGCTCATTGAGGCGGGAGGGTATGTCGAGGAGAAAGGGGTAGCGCCATGGAAGGTCATCCGGATTTCGAACCGCCGTTGTCACGCAAGCCAAAGAACCCGTTGTCCGCCTTCGGTCTTGTTACTTCCACACTATGGCTGGTCGCTATGGCGGCTGGTTTCGGCGGCTTCTTCCTTTGGTATTTCTACACCCTTGAGGAAGAAGTTCAACCTGATACTCCCTTTGTTCATGCTCCCGAACAGGCTCGGCAGCCCGTTCATGAGGCGCCTCCACCCACTGACATCCTGTTGCAGAACATGAATACACAGGCCCCGCGCACTTTCCGAGCGGTGCTCTTTGGTCACCCTTTGAAGCACTGCGCGGTGCGTGTGAACTCTTTTCAAAGCAGGGATTCCTTCCTGATCGCGTTTGTTCGAGCAGGGGAAAATCTGTCTCTCAAATTGCCACGAGGCCACTATCAAGGGGTCCTGGCTTGTGGTCTGCATTGGGACGACCAGGATTTGAGCTTCGCTGGCGTTGCGCCGCTGGTTTATCGTGACCACGACTTCTTTGCGCAAGTGCAAGCACGCCGAGCGACTGGCGTCGATCTCGGAGGGCTCTGGGATGTGGGCGGTTACGGGCAGTGAGGGATAAACCTGTTAAACTGACGATGGGATCGTTTGTCATTTTTTCGAATCCCAAGTGCTTATCAAAGGTTCTTCTTGCCAACTATCATTCAAGATCTAATGAAACCTCTTTATTTCGCTGCAGTGTCGCTCGTCGTTCTGACGGGCTGCGGGGTCCAGCAGTACAAGGTCGATAGCAGCCTCAATTACCTCGAGCTCATGGGGACACCCATGGCGCGGCTCGAATTGACTTCAACGGAAGATGAAGTGACCGTTGATTCTGTCGTGATCAATCGAGGTCAGTGCAAGGATATCGACAATGGCCGCAACTTCCCCTTCACGCTCAAGTACGGCGAGAAGATGAGCGTCATCTCTGAGCGATGCAAGGTGCGGGAAGTGACCTGGACAATCAACGGGATCGAGCACACATTCAACTGGGATCCGCACTGATGCAGGATCAATCAGCCCTGCAGCAGCTTCAGTACGCAGGATTCTGGATCCGAACAGGGGCTACGATCGTCGATACGATCCTTCTCCTGCTCGTTACGTATCCAATCCTTTTCGTCATCTATGGCCCGTCGTATTTCGATCTCAACTATGAAGGGGCTTTTGTCCGAGGGGGTGCAGATTTCATAATTTCCTATGTGCTACCGGCCGTCGTGGTGATCGCCTTCTGGGTGGCCAAGCAGGCGACGCCTGGGAAGATGGCAGTATCGTGCAAGATCTTGGATGCCCGTACAGGCAATCCTCCTTCTGGCGGGCAGTGCGTCATCCGCTATCTGGGCTATATCGTTGCAATGTTGCCCTTGGGGCTTGGGATTCTCTGGGTCGCTGTCGATCGCCGCAAGCAGGGCCTGCACGACAAGATCGCGGGCACCGTGGTCGTTCGCCAGAGACAGCCGGAAGAGGTGAGATTCGACCCTGCCTGACGCTCGGGCTGGTTTGAGAATGCGTTATGGCACCGAGGAAGAGGCGATCCGTCGACGAGCATCAACTGGATCTCTTCGCCGATAGCGAGGACGTCGGCCGGCGGAACACGGTGGTTGCTGCCTTGCTCAGGAGAGATGCGCTGCAGGCAGGCGCTGCGATCGAGGCGCTCCGGGCGGCGCTTCCGACCGACTCGATTCTTGGCCCAGCATCTGTCCTCCACGCGCACCTGATCGCACCATCCCAGACAATCGCGGACCATGCCTTGGCTGCATCCGAGTTACAGCGTCTGCGGGAAACGATTCTTCCTGCCGCGGACTACCTCTTTGGTGCGTCGTCTGCAGCGGAGTGGATCCGAGCCGACTGGGTTGCCATGGCTGAGCGGATCGCCGGATTGGACTTCGATGGAAGGTGGCCAGACATCCATTCGTCTGCGTTGCTGTGCATGCTTTCGAGGTGGGAGGAGGCCCTGGCGCTCGCGCTTCGCGTCGCCAGTTGGCGCCGCATTGCGGTGATCGTAATTTCAGCGTCCACTGAAACGATCTCGGTCAAAGCTGTGGCTGGGATTGTGCTCTGGCTTTACGGGCTGGCTCTTCTGTTTGCGGCTACGGCAAACCTTGTCCTGTTTTTTCTCTGCGCTGCACGAAACCATCCCAAGTCGCTCATGGGATATCGAAAAAGAAGCCTGCGCAGCGCTGACGAGGCGATTGCTTGTGCTGTGAATTCAATGTTGTCGGCAGTCATCGCCTTGCGGCTGGCTGATAGGCGATGAAGGGCTTCGTGTAAAGGGAGATTGCGCAATGCAAGAAGATCCGGATCTCTACAAACTCCCGTCACGCGGGACTCGAACTTCATTGACTGGATTTTTAGGGCTTGTGACATCCGGAGTGTGGCTACTCCTCGCTGCTGGGTGCTTCTTGGGCTTCATTTTCTTGTACTTCTATACGCTGGAACTTGAGTCGAGGCCGAATTCAAGCGCTTATGGCGACCAAGAAAGAATGGCGACGAGAGTTGATTACAAGCCCCCGCCGACTGGGGTTCTCTTGTCCAATCTAGATGCAAGGGGTGGGGTGTCGTTTATGGCAAACATTGAGGGGCATTTCTCAAAGCACTGTGCTGTTCGGATAAGTCCAATTGAAGCCCCATCCGCTTTCGCGATTTTCTTTGTTCGCAAGGCGGAAGTCTTGCGCATGAGTCTGCCGCGTGAAAATTATCAAGGCATGGTTGCGTGTGGAGAGAAATGGGATGATGAGGATTACAGCTTCGAAGGTGTTCAGCCCATAATGGATCCGCCTCCGTTCTTTTCCATTGCGCCAGAAGGATCGGAGACGGGGGTCAGTCTCCATTATTTTTGGGACAAGCATGGGGAATAATGGCAGGCCGGCTTTCTGGAAACTATAGGACTCATTCTTGGAAGGAGGGGAACTTCGTGACCGTGACTAGATGCCCTCTCAGCGCATCGACCCGGAAATCTAGTCACGGCTTCGCCTTATATCCCGCTCAATCCGGTCTGCTACAGCGAGCGATTGCTGCGAAAACAGGTCGAAGTGGACGAGGTTTTACTGCGCGGCAGATAATGCATGCATTCCATGTGAACTGAATAAATTCATGACCACACTTGAAACAATCCTCACCGAGTTCCGCGAAGCGGCCCGGTCCAATCGCGAGATGGGCGACAAGTTCGAGCGTCTCATCGCCAACTATCTGCTGACAGACCCGCAGTACGCTGACCGGCTCGCCGAGGTTTGGCTGTGGTCGGAGTGGCCGGACCGTAGCGGCATGGATGTAGGCATCGATCTGGTCGCCCGTGAGCGTGGAACAGGCGACTACTGGGCGATCCAGTGCAAGTTCTACGATCCGGACTACGCCCTGCAGAAGGCAGACATCGACTCCTTCTTCACGGCCTCGGGGAAGCGCTTTGCGACCAGCCAGGGCGAGCGCTCTTTTGCACACCGGGTGATCGTCTCCACGACCGACAAGTGGAGCAGCAACGCCGAGAAAGCGCTCGAGAACCAGACCATTCCGGTCTCGCGCCTGTGGTTCAAGGATCTGGCCGAGAGCCCGATCGACTGGAGCCAGTTCAGCCTTGAACGCATCCAGGACATTCGCCTACGCGAGAAGAAAACGCTCATGCCCCACCAGGAAGAAGCGGTGGGCAACATCCTCGAGGGCTTCAAAGAGGTCGATCGCGGCAAGCTCATCATGGCTTGCGGTACCGGAAAAACCTTCACCTCGCTGCGGCTGATGGAGCAGGCGACGCCGGCAACGGGCCGAGTGCTGTTCCTGGCGCCCTCGATCTCGCTAGTCGGCCAGACGCTTCGGGAGTGGTCGTCGGAGGCGATCGAGCCGTTCCACGCCTTTGTCGTGTGCTCGGACACGAAAGTCGGCAAGGACGAGGAGGACATCAGCACGCACGACCTGGCGTACCCCGCGACCACCGATGCCCGCAAAGTCGCCCTAGCGGCGAGCGTGCTCTCGCCCGATCGGCGCACGGTCGTGTTCTCCACCTACCAGTCCATCCAGGTGGTGGCCGACGCCCAGCGCCAAGGTTTGGGGGCGTTCGATCTGATCATCTGTGACGAGGCCCACCGCACGACCGGCCTAACGCTGCCGGGCGAGAGCCCGTCCGAGTTCGTGAAGGTCCATCACAACGAGAACATCGTCGGCGTCAAGCGGCTGTATATGACGGCCACGCCGCGGATCTACGCCGAGGCATCGAAGACAAAGGCTAACAACTCCGATGCGGTGCTCTTCTCGATGGATGACGAGGAGACCTTCGGTCCCGCGTTCTACCGGCTCGGCTTTGGCAAGGCCGTCGAGCTCGATCTGCTCTCCGAGTACAAGGTGCTGATCGTCGCCGTCCGTGAAAACGAGATGGCCAAGCTCGCCAACAACTTCAACAACGCCTACCGCCTGGACGAGAAGAAGGCGATCGACATCAACTTCGCGACCAAGATCATCGGGAGTTGGAAGGGCCTCTCCAAGCGGGGTCTGGTGGCAGTCGGCGAGGACGGCCAGGAAGAGACGCTCACCGAAGACGTCGAGCCGATGCGCCGGGCGGTGGCCTTCTCGAAGTCGATCAAGCTCTCGAAGCAGACGACGGACATCTTCAAGGACCTGGTCGCCGTTTATCAGCAGGCCCACGACGGCGCCGAGCCGACCGGCATGGTGCGCTGCGACCTCGACCACGTCGACGGCACGATGAACGCGCTCACGCGCAAACGCGCCCTCGACTGGCTCAAGGCCGACCTCGAGGCGGGCGACTGCCGCATCCTCTCGAACGCGCGTTGCCTGTCCGAGGGGATCGACGTCCCGACCCTCGATGCGGTGGTCTTCTTCGACACCCGGGAGTCGATCGTCGACATCGTCCAGTCGGTCGGGCGCGTCATGCGAAAAGATCGCACCGGCCGCAAGAAGTACGGCTACATCATCTTGCCGGTGTGCATGCCCTCGGAGAAGGTGAAGGACTACAACGCCTACATCGATAGCGACCCGCAGTTCAAAGGCATCTGGAAGGTCATCAAGGCGCTGCGGGCGCACGATGAGAGCCTGGTCGACGAGGCCGAGTTCCGGCGCCGGATCGCGGTGATCGATGGCGGGGGCGAGAAGTCGGGAGATGAACGTAGCGGCGAGAGCGAGATGCTCCCGCTCGACTTCCCGGATCTGCCCATCGATGCGATCAACGAGGCCGTCTATGCGGCGATCCCTAAGAAGCTCGGCGATCGCGAATACTGGAGCGAGTGGGCCAAGAGCATCGGCCAGGTGGCCGAGCGCCTGATCGCCCGCATCGAGGATCTGCTTGCGCGCGATGCGGCGCTCGCCGCTGAGTTCGACGTTTTCCTGAAGGGGCTGCAGGACACCCTCAATCCGGCGGTGACCCGGGGCGAAGCGGTGGAGATGCTAGCCCAGCATGTCCTAACCCTGCCGGTGTTCCAGGCGCTTTTCGCGGCCACCAACTTCCCCGAGCACAACGCGGTCGGCAAGGCGCTACAGCGCATCGTAGACCGCCTAGGTGAATCGGCGATCGCCTCCGAAACCGAAGGCCTCGACAAGTTCTATGAGAACGTGCGTGAACGCGTCAGCCGTGCCAAGAGCGACAAGTCCAAGCAGGACATCATCCGCAATCTCTACGATACCTTCTTCCACAACGCTTTCCCTCGGATGGCCGAGCGCCTGGGCATCGTCTATACGCCCGTTCAGGTCGTCGACTTCATCCTGAGGAGCGCCGATGCCGCGCTACGCAAGCATTTCGGGGAGTCGCTCGCGAGCCCCGGCGTGCAGATCCTCGATCCCTTCGCCGGCACGGGGACCTTCCTGGTACGACTCATCCAGTCCGGCCTGATCGATCCCGAGCACCTGCCGCACAAGTTCGACCACGAACTGCACGCCAACGAGATCGTGCTGCTGGCCTACTACATCGCCACGATCAACATCGAAACCGCCTACCACGGGGTGACGGGCGACTACCGCCCCTTCGATGGAATGATCCTGGTCGATACCTTCCAGATGACCGAAGAGAACGACCTTGTCGACAAGGTCGTGCTGCCGGAGAACAACGCCCGAGCCGAACGGCAGTTGGCGCAGCCGATCCGGGTGGTCGTAGGAAATCCGCCATATTCGGCGCAGCAGGACAGCGAGAACGACAACAACAAGAATCTGGCCTATCCGACGCTCGACGAGTCCATCCGTAGGTCCTACGCGGCACAGTCCTCGGCCAAGCTGCTCAAGAACCTGTACGACTCCTACATTCGCGCGATTCGGTGGGCCACCAACCGGATTGGCGAGCGTGGGGTCGTGGCCTTCGTAACCAATGGTTCCTTCCTCGACGCGAACAACATGGATGGTCTGCGTAAGTGCCTGACCGAGGACTTCAGTCACCTGTACGTTTTCAACCTGAGGGGAAACCAGCGGACGTCAGGTGAGGAGTCACGTCGAGAAGGCGGCAAGATCTTTGGATCGGGTTCCCGCACACCAGTAGCCATCACCATCATGGTGAAGGATCCCGCTCATGCGGGCCTTGGCGTACTTCACTATCACGATATCGGTGACTACCTGAGCCAGCAGGAGAAGCTCGACATCATTGAGGGTTTTGGCTCCATCGACGCCATGCCTTGGATCGGGCTTGCGCCGAATACTGAGGGTGACTGGGTTAGTCAGCGGGACCCCGCATTCGAACACTTTATCCCGTTGGGGAACAAGGACGTTGAAGGCTCCAAAGCGATCTTTGGCATGTATTCGTTAGGCGTGACAACCAACCGGGACGCTTGGGCATACAACATGAGTTGCAGCGGACTTGAGTCGAACATGCGAAGGATGATTGATGCGTACAACGAGGATCGCTCCGACTATCTGAGAGCTTGTGAAGGCAAGCCCAAGGATAGTTGGCCCGAGGTAGAGCAAGTTATAAACACCGACCCACGCCGCATTAGCTGGACACGTGCGCTGAAAGCGGACGCTAAGCGCGGTAAGGCTCATGTCTTCGAAAAGGACTCTCTAACGCCAAGCATGTACCGGCCATTCACTAAGCAGTGGCTGTACTTCAACAGACGTTTTAATGAAATGGTTTACCAGCAGCCGAAGCTGTTCCCCTCTCAAGGGCATCGGAATCTGGTGATCTCCGCATCAGGGATCGGCGCCAACAAGCCATTTTCTACGCTGGCAATGAGCTACGTCCCATGTCTGGACAACATCGAAAAAGGCCAGTGCTTCCCCCTCTACTGGTATGAGAAGGCCGATGCTGACGCCACGCCCCAGGGCGAGATGTTTTCTGCTTCCTCGGCTCCTGACGCTGACGGCTACGTCCGCCGTGATGCGATCACCGATTGGGCGCTGGACGCCTTCCGCGCCCACTACGGCGACGCTGCGATCAGCAAGGAAGACATCTTCTGGTACGTCTACGGGATCCTGCACTCGCCCGAGTACCGGCAGCGCTTCGCGGCCGACCTCAAGAAGATGCTTCCGCGCATTCCCTTCGCCGCGGATTTCCGCGCGTTCTTGAACGCCGGCCGCAAGCTGGGCGAGTCGCATCTGAACTATGAGACGGTCGAACCCTTCCCGCTGACCGAGGAAGCCAAGCGCTTGGTCATGGAGCCGGACGACTACCTGGTTACGAAGATGACCTTCGGGAAGAAGGACGGCAAGCCCGACAAGAGCGTCATCGTCTACAACCCGCACCTGGTGCTGCGTGACATCCCGCTCGAGGCCTACGAGTACGTGGTCAACGGCAAGCCTGCGATCGAGTGGATCATGGAGCGCTACCAGGTCACGGTCGACAAGGCTTCAGGCATCAAGAACGATCCGAACCAGTGGTCGGATGACCCGCGGTATATCGTCGATCTGCTCAAACGGGTTGTGAGAGTTAGCTTGGAAAGCTGCAGAATCGTCCAAGGACTGCCACCACTCAACGAGTTTGTCGCATAAGGGGCTGAGCTTTCGCACTCATCCCAAAGCATCTCCTTGACGCAGCACTAACCAAGGAGAATCTGCAATGGATGGCACATTACGTGACGAACTGCTCGACGTTCTCGAGCGCATCCGGATTTACTCGGAGAGCAAGACCGCTGCCGAGCCAGGATTGGTCATTTACAGGGATGGCCTGAAGGTTCGTGAGCGGTTTCGCGCTGCCACAAAGGAGGATGAAGTGAACATCGCGCTGTTGAAGCGTTGGATGGACTTCTGGTGGGGCCGCCCCAGATTCGAAAGCGCGGCAGAGCGTCAAGTCGCTTGGAAGGAAATCAAAGAGGCACTGCGTCGTGTCTGTAGCGACCGTGCCTGCTTGATGCTCGGGCTGGTTTGAGAATGCGTTATGGCACCGAGGAAGAGGCCCCCCGTCGACGAGCATCAGCTCGATCTCTTTGCCGATAGCGAGGACGTCGGCCGGCGGAACACAGTGGTTGCTGCCTTGCTAAGGAGAGATGCGCTGCAGGCAGGCGCTGCGATCGAGGCGCTCCGGGCGGCGCTTCCGACCGACTCGATTCTTGGCCCAGCATCTGTCCTCCACGCGCACCTGATCGCACCATCCCAGACGATCGCGGAGCATGCCTCGGCTGCATCCGAGTTACAGCGTCTGCGGGAAACGATTCTTCCTGCCGCGGACTATCTCTTTGGTGCGTCGTCTGCAGCGGAGTGGATCCGCGCCGACTGGGTTGCCATGGCTGAGCGGATCGCCGGGTTGGAATTCGACGGCCGCTGGCCAGAGATCCATTCGACTGCGTTGCTGTGCATGCTGTCGAGGTGGGAGGAGGCACTGGCGCGCGCGCTTCGCGTCCCTAGTTGGCGCCGCATTGCGGCCCCGTTGTCGTGGGTTGCGAAGTGCCGCTGCCACCTGGAAGGCCTCGACGCTGCCTGGCCGCTCTTGGCCGAACTGGCTTGGGTTGCGCCCGTGAGGTTTGCTCAACTCGCGCCGGAACTTCCTGCGCCAGGTCTACACCGGCTGCAGGCCGTCTTCGAGCGAGAGTTTCACTCCACCGTGACCGACTATGCCTGGTTCCCCGCGTGGAGCTTGATCGCGTACCCCAGTCTGCACTTGGTGCTTGCCACCTCGAAGGGCGCAGACTCGCCGCCCGAACGCTGCTTTCGGACCATTTTCGATCTGCTCATCCTTGAGCGCAAAGGCCTTCAGGTCGAGATGATCCAGAAGCGCAAGGACCTCCATGCGCAACACCCGGATCTGTTCGGATTCTTCATGAAAACTCGGCGCTGAGCCCTCATGGCGTCGAGAGGACTCCTTTCTCATCGGGAGGCCTCTGCTCCTGTGGACTGCCGCTGGGGGCTGCCTGGGCTTGACGTGCAGCGCGCACCTTGCGGGCAAAGGCAACTTCTCCGAGGATCGACGCGACTGAGAGCAGCGCCACAATGACAAGCCAGAAGATCGGAGTGGGCGGCAGGCGCAACAGCAGGCCCGCGACGCTGAGAACGAGCCAGCCCCAGACAACCCATTTGGACAGCCCCTCGAACGGGAAACGCCTGAGCGCGCCTGGGCGGGGATGTTGAACACGGCGAAGGAAATCGATCCCCAGCCAAACCGAGCTCACCGCGGCGGCGGCATACAGAGCGATGACCCGCGCCGAGGTGGCATCCAAGCCGGGTAAGTACGGTAGGGCATCCATTCAAGCAGCTTGCCTGACCCGGGCTCGAGATCAAAACGGGCGTGATACCCAGGAACGCTGTCCTGCATATCGACCGACGTCTCTCCATAGTCGACACAACGTCATCGTTTCGGGCAACGCCCGAACCACCTGGAGAAACATCATGGCCATCCGCACCCACGCACAGTTCCGCATGTTCCACGGTCAGGTTCGCACCTATTTCCGCGACGCGGAAAGTGCTGGCTTTGATCGCTCTCTGAACAATGTTCGCGCAGCCGCCGAACGCTTCGGTTTCGATCTGGAACAAAGCAAAGCCCTCTGGGCCAAGTGTTACAACCCCGCGATCGTCCCGAACGGTCGGCTCCTTGCCCTCAACGAGCACCTCGATTGCAGCCTCAACCTTTGTTGAGCTGCCCGGCACCGCAACGCGGCGCCTCTTGCCTCACCCCAAGCATCCTCGAGCCTCGCTCAGGATGCTTTTCCGTTCACACGTCCTCGATGTTCTTCTTGGATCGCCGTTTGATGCGCGGAATCTCGTTGAACTGACCTTCATTCAAGTCTCCCTTGAGTGCAAGGGCCATTCTGAAAAGCTGAAGTTGAGATGGGTGAATCGTATCGAGTTGGCGGCGGAACTCATTGAAGACTTCGAAGACTTCCTCGGGAGCATCCGCGCTCAAACTCATCTTCCGTTGTGAGTTGTCGACCGCCTCCTCGAGCGCCTTGATTGCGTTGGCGTCGAGATTAAGTGCCTTCTGGAGCCGAGCGACGAAGTCAGGGGTTGGCGGCCCTTTGATTCCTGTTTCGAGAGCCGACAAATAGGTCTGCTCGATTCCGACGAGTTCGGCGAGATCCTTCTGGAGTAGCCCGTGACGGCGTCGAAGTTCGGATAAGAGTCTGCTGAAGGGGCTCATTTTGATCTGGTGAGTGTACCGCTGCGGGAATGCGCTGTCGTATGTCTTGAGAAGGGGCGCATTTTCGCACAACGTTACAGGCCAGCACGTTCCGCACGGCTATAGCACGCGACGTGCCTTCGCCGCGAAGCGGCTTGCTGTGGCGGGATTGCTGGAGACCGTTCATGGGGCTTCTCGCACATTCTAACCTCACGTGTGTCGGCCAGAACTGTGGGAAGTTTGTTGCGATGGCAGAGAACGCCCTACACTGCATGAGTGTTTAAAATCCTTGCCGAAGACCTGGTGGTGCGCGACGCATCTGCGATCCGGAACGAAGCGGCAACGGTGTCAGAACACGTCGCACGGTTGTGGGGCGTGATGAGGACCGCTAAGAGGTCAGGGAAGAGCGCCACAACTAAGGCAATGACGTATTCATGGTGGTCAGTAAGGGCAACGGACTGACCATCTACCTTCAAGTCTGATCAAAGAGAAAGATATGAAGACAGACCCCTCGATGTCGCCGTATGCCCCTGTTCGCTATCGTGGCCATCCCTGGTGGGATTTCGCTCAAGAAGCGGGGCAGCATGGATATGTAACCGCTGCTGGCCAGATCGCCCGTAATCTCCCTGATATCATCATGGACTCGCTGTGTAAGCCAATAATGCAACTTGCAGCCCGAGAGTTTTCGGGGCATCCGGAAGCGGCGCAGCTCTCCATGCAGGTCATGGCGAAGGTCCTTGAGTACAGGCACTGGATTCCTCTGGCTGCACAGTACGAACTGTGTGGCCGCCAAATCTTTGACCTAACCGATGACCTCGCAGAGATGCTGTCGCAGACGGATATTGGCGATTGCACCCTGGAAGATTGGCACGCCCCCTACGATGCTTTCTATGTGCGCTTTGGCAAGCAAGAAGGGATGAAAGTGCCGTTTGAAGATGATTTCGAATATTTGGATGGAGCCTTTGTTGCCGTGACGCCATGGGGAGACGAGCCCGGCGACAGGCGCATCAAGTTTGGATTCGCAACCGTTCACAAGGACGGGAGTGGCGTACAGATGCCGGGGCAGTTCCTTGACCTGACGCCCAGCGAACAGAAGTTGCCCATCCTCGCTGGAATTGAGGCGTCCATCGCCCGTCGCGTCGCAAGTATGTCCTCACCTGGGGAAGATGTTGCTACGGCGGCCGTCACCGCATACCGCAAGGACATGCTCGAAGAGGGACTGGATCTTATGAAGCAAGCAGTATCACTGCTTGTAAACGCACTCTTCTACATCGAGTCGATCAATAACAAGGGCAACGAAGTCGCCGTCGAACCTGGACGCGACACGCCTCCAGAGCAGGTTGTAGCGTGGCATGCACAACCGCAGAAACGCGCCAAATTGCGCAGCCGGCTTACGAGCGAGGGCTACGTGATCGTCCGAATGCTGGGGAAAGAGCTAGCGCCGCTTGGGGCTGCTCGAGTTGGCGGTACCGTCAAGACGCATTGGCGCCGTGGGCATTGGCGGCAGCAGCGGGTAGGCACGGGGCGCTCGCAGATCGAGCGGCGTTGGATTCGCCCAACGATGGTCAATGCGGACAGACCTCATGACGACATGCCAGGGCATATCTACGCGGTTGGAGGTCCGGGCGATGGAACAACTCGCCACTAGGGACTTCGAAGCGAAGACGTGTCCTACTCAGCGTGCGTGCGATTCGCTCTCAAAAGCCGAGTCTGACTCGGTTTTTTTTTCGCCCATGCGTACGCTCACCTGAACCCTATGCCATGCGAGGTAAAGGTCAGTCCATATTCGGCAACGGAAATCCACCCAGAAGCAACGTCTGTGGGCGCAAGCCCGCTTTCCCACCTGTCGCGCCCACGTGCGCGCTCACTTCTGGAGAACACCATGGGTTCCACCGTAACCACCCGTCAAATGATCACCGCGTTCGAATCGAGCCAGGGGCCGCGCTACATCGCGTGGACGAAGGATTACGAAAAGAACGTGTTCCCCCACGTTCCGACCTGGAGCTGCCGGGCGATTGGCCGCTTCGAGGATGTGCTCGACCGGATCTTCCGGGACCTGTCATCCTGCGAGAACGGCATGCTGCAGGGACCTTTGGGGTGGATCACCCCGGAGGAGCATCTTGCGGACTGGTACGAAGCATTCCGCCAGCCGCGGCTGCAGCCCGAATGCACTGTATCGGTGACCTTCTGGCCTACCAGCGAGAAGTACGCTGAGGTCTGCAACGCACTCCGAGCGATCCGCCGTGAGGATCTGCTCTCAGCCGAAGGTGCGCCACTTGGCATCGGGCTCTCGCTGTACCTGGAGTCCGACGAAATCTCTGCCCTGTTCGGCCTCGGTGGCGTCTTTCCCGCCTGGCGTGCGCTTGACGCGAATTGGGCCCGGATGGCTGAAGGCTATGAGGTCGAGGAGACGCTCGCGCGGAACATCGTGCTGCAGACGCCCGATCCTCGGACGCTCCCCGAACTCCAGGTTCGCAAGCTCGATGGCGAGATGGCGCTGTACAGCTTCGAGGGCGCCCCATACATCAGCGCTCGCGGAGGCTGGGCATCCGACGTGATCCCCGAACTCCTGAGTGAGCACCTGATGAAGTCGGAGCTCCAGGCCCCGGGCTTTCTCAAGGTGGCGCTGCCGGTCTATCGCGCCATCGTAAGGGATGCCGTTCCGGCCGATGTCGACACGACCATCTTGACCGTCGCCCGTCCGCCGGCCGACCAGGTGTGGGCGACCGAGAATGCGCTCAAGCTCTATCGGGCAACGATCGACCAGCAGGCGCAAACACTCCCGGACCGCTTCACGACCACATTGCTCAAAGTTTTTCGTCACGATGCGGTCAACGAGCTGCACTGGCTGGACCCGATCTACGTTTCATGGGCTGTCGATCAACAGAAGCAGGCAGCCTGAGTTTTCAATCTGGGCCTCGTGATCGAGGCCCCACCTGAAGGAGCATCAAATGACTCACAACCAACGTGAAGGCTTCGTGATCGTTTCTCGATCCGAAGGTGATGAAGACGAGCCCCTGTTCTGGTCGAACGAAGACGGCTGGGGGGATCTCGAGAGCGCAACGGTGTTTTCGCGCGAAGAGCTCGCCGACGGCTGCACCTTGCCGATGTCCGTGGGCAAGGACGCTGAGTGGATGACCTGGCTCAAGGCGCGTGCGTTGGCTTCGCCCAACGAGAACGTGCTCCAAGGCATGTGCTGCCCGCAATGCGGCGCATACGGACCGTTCAAGATCCTGGCCACGAAGACCGGCTGGGCACACGCCTACGACGACGGCACCTGCGATTTCAATGGCGACGTCGAATGGGAGGACAACAGCCCGTGCGAATGTCCCGCGTGCCAATTCAGCGGGACTGTGAGCGATTTCCGGGCAAGTGCGCTCGAGGTCGAAGAATGAACTACGAATATCGGTTCATCAATGAGAAGTACGTGCTCCATGACGAAGGCGAGCCGATCGGTCAGCCGCTCGATGAAGTCGCGATCGCACTCGACAAGGACAGCGGCACGCTGCACAAGCACGGATCGCCGGAATACGTCGAGAAGTGGTGCAAGGCTGCCCGCATGAAATTCCGGACCCATGGCTACCACGACATGGCAGCGCAGTTGGTGGTCATCTCCGGGCGTCTCCCGATCGAGGAGATCAACCGGTGCATCAGCATCAGCGGCTACGCCGGCAAGCTCTACGGGCGCATCTCCGACGTGGCGCCGGTTACCCCCATCATCATTCCCTCTGCCTGAAGGAGTGCAGCATGCAATACCTCATCGATGTTTTAGGCGTCGAAGTAAAGGACATGACGCTCGGGTTCCAGCAGCGCTGGAGTACAACGCACGATACCCTCCAGGAGGCACGCGTCACCATCGACTGGCTCCTCGCGGACCCCTTCGTTTGCGAGCTTGTCGTGCTCTCTTGGGAGCCCGGAGCCGTTCGGACTGATGCGCGATGCGTCCACGGGGACTGGAGTACCCGTAACACAGCAGGCGGCATTCCGCGTCAGAAGGTCCTAACGCACCAATCACGACCGGTCACGCACGAGGTCTGGGCTGAGCAACGACTGGCGGGTTTCGTGTTCGGTCCCTGGACCGAGATCAAATCGTCGGTCGGGATCGAGCCAACGACTCAGCCGGGCCCGGGCTTCGCGCTCAAGCCCGACATGCGTTTGGGCAGGCCCATCCAGATCCAGGCTGGCCTGCGTGCAACCTGCAGGGATCCGGCCGTAGCGGGGCCTATTCTCGCGTTCTTTCCGGGACACGGATGGCGGCGCTTCGATTGTGTCGAAACCCTTGAGTTTGGCTGATCCATTTGGACCGCCTGCTAGGCTTGCTCTCAAATGGAGCCCACTTGGCTCTAACTGCGCCCCGGCCGAGAAGGTCGGGTTTTTCCGAGGAGGATGAAAATGCGCACTGTCAATCTAGTCGCTACGGAAGCGATGATTCAGCACTACTTCCCCGATGCTCGAACGTCTAGAGCATGTGCGAAACCCGGGATCATGTCTGCGGATTTCTCGATCGCCCCTGAAAACTGCAGAACCGAACTTGGTCGGTGGTTGGCAACAGTCATCTCCACAACGCGGTTCGATGATGATGCCTCGCACTGCTACATCGTGCACCCTTCGACAGAACAAGGATTGCATCTTCGAGACCTTGGCGAACGGTTACAGCGACGTCAGGTCATTCGAAATATAGAGGAGGCCGAGCAAATCTTCAAAGAGATCGAGATATGGGTCGAAAAGCAACGCAGGCTCGCAAAGGTCTACGGCTCCCACCTCTACCAATACAGGACGTATCTGTATCAGTGGCCTGTGTTCGGTTCCCTGGCCGCCGGTGAGTCGAGTACAACTGAGGCGTTTTTCGACCGATGCGGCGCGTTGATTCGTGCAACCGGAGGGGTCATCCTGCGTGCAGGCCTGAGCAACGCGAGGCTGCCTGCCTCGTTGGCACGAACAATGGCGCCGAAGAGCGGCGGGGGTGAGTCTTTGCTCCAGCGCTATGCCGCTCAACTCGAAACCTAAGCGAGCTCATCCTCGCAGATCGCCGAGCGTCCTTGTGACTATCGGTAAGCTATAACCTCCCAGCCCTGAGACTCCTCGAGTCCAGGGCTTTTTCATTGGAGGTACCGCAAAGCATCATGGTCTTTTGGGTGACTCACAAAGCATAGGTCGTTAGAATATACCCATATCCCATAAAGAGGCCGTCATGAAACTCAAACTGTACACGGGCGAAGAGCTCCGCGCTCTGCGCGAAAAACTAGGTCTCAATCAGACCGATTTCTGGGCGCGATTCAAGGTCACCCAGTCCGGCGGGAGTCGGTACGAATCCGGTCGTGAGATCCCCAACCCCATCCAGATCCTGCTCAACCTGGCATTCGGTTCGGAAACGAAAGCGCGCGGCTTGTTCGAGGAGCTTTGGAAGTTCGGGCACCCGAAGGCGAAGTAGGGGGCTCAAAACTCAACGTGGGGGCGCTGGGTGAGGCTCCCCCTGCGCATCGTGGAGTCGGAGATGAATCAAATCAGCCTTTCAGCACGAGCAATCCTCGCAGCCAATGTGGTAAAGCTGCGCAAGGAGCAAGGCTGGTCACAAGAGGAGCTTGCTGCTCAAGCTGGCCTCCATCGCACGTTCATTGGGCACGTGGAGCGGCAAATCAGGAACATCTCGCTGGACAATGTCGAGAAGATCGCTCGCACGTTAGGTGTGCCGATTCATGCCCTGCTTGTCCCGGAAGAAGAGAGAAAGGGAAAGCTGCGCCAGTCCGATGCGGGCGCATGTTGGGTCAATGATGCTAGGGGCCAAGATGGAAGAAACGATCTCCTCCGTGCGGGCGACGCTCGCTGCAAACATGGTCGCCTTCCGGGCGCAGAGGGGCTGGTCACAGGAAGAACTGTCGTTCCAGAGCGGACTCGATCGGTCCTTCATCGCCCATGTCGAACGAAAGGCCCGGAACATCTCGCTCGGCAGTCTTGAGAAGCTCGCCCGTGCGTTCGACTTGCCGACGCACACCTTGCTTGTGCCTCGAGCGGGCGAACAGCAACCCACTCCCTAGGCCGTAGTTGTCATCGTTCAGGGTGTTTTCACGTCAGCCCGCAAAACACCACGGCCAGTTCGTGCCCGCGCCACAGCGGCATAGCTGGGTCCGCCGCGGCTTCGAACGCCTGCTCGGCGCTCGCCAGCGCGACCGATGCAAAATGCCCCGTGCTGCTCAGGTTCGAACAGCCCGCGGCGATCTCGAGCCAGTTCGCCGGTCGCGGCGCCTGGCGGTCCGCGACTCGGGAAGCGCGCACAACCACCCATTCCGGTTGCCCGGTGCGACCGACGAACCAGATGGACGGATCCACATCGGGGTCGCTCTGCCAGGACATGAGCTTGAAGCCTTCCTGCTGCAGGTACTCGCGCACCACCTGAACGGCCACGCCGTGCTCCTCCCATGCCGTCATCGCGATCCGTTCATCTGTGATCATCGCGACCGGGTCGATGGGGCGTTGGCTTTCCGCATCAAGGAGCCCCCAGCCCGGATACTCCGCAATCCAATCTTGGCCCCGAGCGCTTCGCCGCATCGGCAAGACACAGGCATGGCCATTGGCTTGCCTGGCGACGCTCTTCAGCCCCCGCAGGCTCCCGGGGCCTTCCACGTTGCCGTCGACATCCTCAACGCGGACAAAGAACAACTGATTACCCAGGCGAAACGACAGGTGCTCGAGGAAGGGCGGATAGGGATGAGCTCGCAGCCAAGACCTGATGCCGCTGTCGACCTGACGATCCAGGTGCTCGCCGGCTGCCTGCCAGCACCCAAAGAAGGCCCTGGACATCTCCTGCATTTCGATCGGTTGCATGCCTTATCTGCCTTTCAACGGCCGGATCGTCGCCGGCAACTCCGACATATCATCCAGATTCACCGGGATCGGCGGTAGCCATCGCAGCTTGAATTCGCGATCGCCCGCTGCGATCGGAGATCCATCCTCACGCTTCATGGCGCCGCTTCTGAACCCGTGCCAATGCGCCCGGCGCACGTGCGGACGTGGGCCCGCATGCGTCCCGTCTCCCGCGGTTTCGCTCGCGTGATAGGCGCGGCGCAGGGCCGCACCGAGGCGCACGCCGACATCCCAGGTTGTGGGCCGGTCGGGCGCAAAGAGCCTCGGGCCGGACTTGGTGCGTTTGGGCGTCGGATTTGCCGGACGGGCCTGGCCATCCCCGATCTCGGCATTCTCGGCGCACAGATAGAGCAGCAAGGATAGGATCGGTTCGACGATGGGTCGTGCCTCGGAGACCAGCTCGCCAGCCGGGATCGAGGCCCCGACGGCGAGCCCTTGCACCTTCGCCACATCGGTCATCCGTCTGATCGACTCTTCCAGCGACCATGGCCCCAGATGCAGCGGGAAGGGCTCGAGCGCGATCTCCGCGTCGAGTAGCAGCCGCAGCTCCGGTCGCTGGTGGTTGATGTCGAACTCCAGGTGCGCGAAGACGCCGTAAAGGGGCGAATCGCGGTACCGCAGCCCGGGCGTCTCAACATAGACGGCCCATTCCGGGAGCCGATAGAGGATCTCGTGCGGAATGTCACCGCTTACAGGCGTCTCGATCAGGCGCTCGAAAAGCGCGGGATCGAATCGGTAGATGCCTTGTGTGACCCGCCACGCCATCAAAGCGCCCAGGCGCCCGACGTCGCCCGCCTGGTTGAGCGATACGCGGTTCGGACCGCCGCCGCTCACGATGGCATAGGCTGCCGCCAGGGGTAGGTAACACCAGTCGGGCCAGTCCGGAAGCCCGTCGCCGCGGTCCGCACGGCACTCATCTGCGTATTTCCACGCGCCAGGGTAGAGCTTGCCGGCGGCGATCAAGTGATCGCGAGGGCGCGCGTTTGATGAGCCAGTATTGGTTTTCAACGGACGTCTCCAGCGATGGCGTTTCAGTGCACCGGCTCATTGCGCGCTGCGGCGGGCATCATGTGACCCAAGCGATCCCACGGAAGAATTTCTTCTTGCCAACGATTCATGATTGGACGAACCATCTTCTCGGAAAGCGTGCTGTCGATGTTGCTCAAAAAGCTTTGTTTCTTGTACCAGAGCGCATCCCTCTCTTTAGCATCTCGCTCATTTGAGCTGTCTTCAAGGATCTTGGTGATCTCCGAGCGCTCTCTCAAGACGCTGGAGTGGTTGAACACCCAATCTACAAAATTGACTTCTTCGTCAGACCACAAGCGAGGCCAGCTTTGAAGGTACTCGACCGCAGCTTCTGTAGTTCCAAAGGTGGTGCTGTGCCAGTAAAGATGATCGAAAAACACCGTTCGACCAAGAATACCTTCGGCTACATAAGGATTATGTGCGATGCCTCGACGAAGGTATGTGCACGCGGATACGAAGTCATTGTCCCTGAATGCGATCAAGGCGGCCTGGTACCAGTGTACTGGCTGCTCGTCAGCGTACTTGAGGTAGTGCTTCATCGCGCCAGCGTAATCGAACTGAATGAGCTTTATGTCGCCCATCAAGAGCCGAACCCCAAGGCTATCCATCGGGCTCCATCGTAGCAACTTGTTTGCGAGCGCTTGTGCAGCTCGTCCATTTTCTTCTTCTATCAGGCACAGAAGCCGGCCGTATGCGACGCGCAAAAACGCACGATTATCGAGGTTAGACCACGGGATCTGGCCCTTGAACCCGCGAGGGATGAGCGCCGAAGCAAGCTTGTAAGCCTTCTCATAGAACTCGCTCGCAACAGGCTTGAGCTCGTTTTCCCAATAGAGCGAGCACAGCGCGTTGTAGGTCTCGAGATTTTCCGGATCTTGTTCGATGATCTCCTCGAGCTGCTCCATCGCCTCCTCAGCCTCGAGTGCGCCGGCTTCGACGCCGTCCATGATTTCGTCTGAAAGCTCCTCGGACTCCCAATCACGGCTGAACACGCCGGTCTGAATCGGCTTGTCATTGTGGTCGAACTCCTCACGCACCGAGAAGCTGAGCTTATTCGTCTTCATAACGCTCTCCATGAGTTAGCAATTGAATGGATCTGCCATTCTTGATGTGCGTCCGTATTGCAACGACGTGTTCCACCGGCACAAGCATCACTTCCAACCCAAGTGTCTTAGCAATGCGTTCAATGCTTGATAGCCGGGCATCGACCTTGCCGCTCTCGATCTCGGAAAGGTGTTGCGCCGACGTCCCTGATTGATCTGCCACGATACTGAGCGACCATTCACGCTTGTTTCTGTATTGGCGCAGTAGTGCTGGAAGGCTTCGCGTCATGCTTGTCATCTTAACCATGAAAGTAGAGTGTTTATCATGCCATGGCATGAAATCGTCGCGCCAAGATAACCCATCTCGTGACCTTATCGCGCCACGTCGCACTAATCGCTTGCAACGCCTGACCTTGCCGCTTTGCGCAAGGGTCTCTTGTCCGGCCCCGACCTCGCGGTCCCGGCCTCATTTGCGCCACTGCGCAATCCATTCGAAAGGAGTTTTCAATGAAATCGTTTCAACCCACCCCAGACATGATCCGTGCTGCGGAGAATGTTTTTACAGCACAAGCCCTTCACGACACCGTCGAGTCGATCGTGAAGGCTTACCAGACACGGATCCTTGTCGAAGGCCAATGGCCAGTCGCTTCCAAGCTACGCGATGCCGGCATCCACGAGACGATCGACGATCCCTCTAAGAGCTGGTTTCTCGACGAGCAGGCCTTTCAGACCTACGTAACACGTTGTGAAGAAGAGCGCATCAATGCCGGGCTGAGGGTATCCAAACCGGGCAATTGTCCGCTTCTCGAGGCCGAGTCGACGTTGCGTCAAGCACAGTACGTACTCATCGCGCTCATGGCGCCGATGACGAAGATCAGCGAAGCCGATGCGCGAATGTTCCCCAACGAACTTCGCGATCAAGTCGTCGACCTGAGCTTGCGCTTGCTCGCGCCTTACGTGCGAGACGGCAAGGCCATCATCCAGGCGCTGGTCGGCAACAAGTCCGGCCCGTCGCAGATGGAGGTGCGTCATGCGTGAGCACAACCGGACACGGGTCTTCATTCCCGTTGTGATCGCCGGGAACCGCCCAGGCGGCCAGGGCAGGGGCGCGATGGTCTACCAGGAGATCGGTGAAGACAACCTCTCCACCCTGAAACGCACGCTGGCGCAAGAAGCGAGGCTCCAGCAGGTGGATCCGGACGAGGCCTGGTTGCGCCGGGCTGTCGCTCAGACGCTCAAGCTCTATGAGGACGCCTACGACGACTACAGCCGCAGCCACCAGGAAAAAGACATCGTCGGTTTCGTTCAGGAGTTCGCGCTGCCGTCGGGGGCCGAACTCATCATGAGCGATCCCTGCCTGCTGCCGAAGGCCTTCCGCATCAAGGCCGTCGAAGACCAGCGACGCTGGAACTAGGCGCCATCCAATTCAAACGAGGCAAAAAATCATGCACCGCAAACTCATCTCAGCGCGTGAAGCGCTGTCACTGCTTCCCCAGGAAGGCGCCGTTCACACCGTGGTTTCAGGACTCGGCGTCATGGGTGCTGACTTGCCGGTGAGCGCCATCATCGAGCACATCCAGACCCATGAGGTCTGGCTCGATCTGGAGTCAGCCCCACTGGCCGACCACTTTCTCGTCATTCGAAGGCAGGGGCACGACACCTACATCGAAGTCGAACAGGAGCAGGCACTTTCGATCTGGTACGGACAGGTTGCGTCGGATCACCTGTGCCGTCTTCGGTCCAACGCAGAGGGCTTGATGAGCTACCAGCAACTCTACGAGCTCATCGATCGAATGCCCCTCGAGCATCGTGCCGATGCGGTCACGGTGTTCGATCGTGAAGCCGGTGAATGCAAACCGATCCAGGGGTTCGGTCCCATCGAGCGTCAGGATGCCAGTGGTGCCATGCTGTCAGTCCTGGATTCCGGGCACCCCGTGATCACGGTTTGAGGGCCAGACGATGACAATCCTGCTTCAAAACGAGATCCGGGATTTTCTGCAACGAGCGCCGCGGCGTAATTGGTGCTTCGTCGGTGATCACCTCATCAACTACGAGGGCTGCAGAAGCTTGTGGTTTGCGAGCCTCTTGCAGGGCACGATCGACGAACGCATCAACCGTCGAGCAGGCCTCAAGGTGTTCGCTGCAGTCCAATATGCGCCGTGGCGTGGCCCTTACAGCGCCATCAAACGTAACAAGCGCCGGGAACTGCAGCGGTGCGGGTTGCGGTCCTTCTGTCATGCCCATGTGGCGCACCTCTAGCGCACCTGGGCCTCCAGCCACTCACCTTCAAGGTGCCCCATGGAACCTGTTCTTTACAAATCCCCCAAGGAGATTGCCGCAGCTCATCGCGAAGCGCTCCGAAATCATCATGAGCTGACTGCGCTCTATGCATCTGGCCAAACGGACTTCGAGCCCGTCAAGCACAGCGCCCGGCGGCTCAAAACGCTGCGTGCAGCCTACAAGATCGCAAATGAGGAAGCGCGTTACGGGATCACCTGATTCACGAGGCGCTCACCACTGAAACGCGATCGCGTACTCAATAAACCCCCAGCCCGCCGTCTCTTCGAGATGCGCGGGCTTTTTCATTTTGCGGCGTAAGGCGCGGTTCGTTTCGTTTTGGAGACACGGTGTGCAAGCATGAATCGAGACCCTCAATCACCTGGAGCACACACAGTGGCCACCGCCAAGCGCAAACGCTCGAAGCTCTTCGTCCTCGATACCAACGTGCTGCTGCATGACCCCACTTCGCTGCACCGATTCGAGGAACACGACATCTACATCCCAATGGTGGTGCTCGAAGAGCTCGATCACAACAAGAAGGGAACTAGCGATGTGGCGCGAAATGCCCGCCAGGTCAGCCGGCTTCTGGATGACATCGTTCAGACGTCTCCGAATGGGATCGACAAAGGCATTGAGCTCAAGGCAGCGTCCAAGGGGCTTGCAACGGGGCGTCTTTTCTTCCAGTCGGAATCGATCGACGAGACGCTGCCTGAAAGTCTGCCCCGCGCACGTGGGGACAACCAGATTCTCGCGGTGCTCATTCATCTTGGGAAAACGACCGTCCAGAGCCGTGAGGTCGTGTTGGTGTCGAAGGACATCAACATGCGGATCAAGGCCCGTGCGCTGGGGCAGGCCGCGCAAGACTATTTCAACGACAAGGTTCTCGATGACAGGGAGCTGCTTGATCCCGGCTACCGGACCTTGCCGGCCGACTTCTGGGAAACGCATGCACGGGGCCTCAAGTCGTGGAAGGACGACGGCCGGGTCTACTATGCCGTGAGCGGGCCTTTGGCCAGGGACCTCGCGCTGAACCACTTCGTGACCGTCGCGGCTGATCCGCCTTTCCATGCTCGAGTAAAGGAAAAGGATGGGCCGGTGGTCGTGCTCGAGTCAGTCCTGGACTATGCGCACGCGAAGCTCAACGTGTGGGGCATCCAGGCGCGTAACGTCGAGCAGAATTACGCACTCAATCTTCTCATGGATCCGGAGGTCGATCTGGTGACGCTCCTGGGGCAGGCTGGATCGGGCAAGACCTTGCTCACCCTTGCCGCAGCGCTTACGCAGACTCTCGAAATGAAGCGCTACTCGGAAATCATCGTGACGAGGGTCACGGTGCCGGTCGGCGAGGATATTGGCTTCCTCCCGGGAACCGAGGAAGAGAAGATGGGGCCGTGGATGGAATTTCTTGATGACACGCTCGATGTACTGCTTGGGGGAGAGGATGAGAATGCTTGGGGTCAAAAGGCCACTCGCGATCTTGTGAAAGCCCGGATCAAGGTCAAAAGTCTGAACTTCATGCGCGGGCGCACCTTCCTCAACAAGTTCGTCATCATCGACGAAGCACAGAACCTCACGCCCAAGCAGATGAAGACGTTGATTACGCGAGCGGGGCCGGGGACCAAGATGGTGTGCCTCGGCAATATGGCGCAGATCGATTCACCGTTCCTGACCGAAGCGAGCTCGGGGCTTGCGGCAGCGGTTGATCGCTTCCGGAATTGGCCGCATGCCGGCCACGTCACGTTGGCGCACGGGGAGCGCTCGCGGCTTGCTGATCGCGCGAACGAGGTCCTATAGCGGCCGGAGTGCTAGCCTTTCGATGCCACGGAGAAAGCGAGCGGAAGGTAAAAAAAGGCCAGACGAAGTCTGGCCTTTGCTTTTTGTACTTGCGCTACTCCAAAAGCGCTCTGCTGCGGCGAAGCAACTCGTCGCGGTCCGATAGGAAATGCCATTTGGCCAGGGTATTCGACGGCGCTTTGAGGGCCTCTTCTGATGCTGTCAGCGATCCAAAGCCTATGGATGCCAACGGTTTCCACTGAGCTGTTTCCTCACAGAAAAGCTCTGCCTTTCCAAAGCTACGACTGTTAATCCTTGGTTCAATACGGATCGTGAACTTGACCTTTCTGCCTTTGTCCTCGATCACCTGCTCGAACTTCGCGAAACAGTCGCTGACGCCGACTTCTGACCAAAGCTCTTTCCATTGAGCCGAACCGTCGTCATAAAGGCGGCTAAGTGCCAACATCATCGTCTGTCGACCAAAGCGGTCGAGGCGACCAGGCGGGATGAAAGCCCAAACGGAGACGGCACCCTCAGGGCAGCTCAAACGCGATGGTATTGCGAACTCCACTCTACCAAAAGACGCCTGTACATCGAGCAACCCGCGGATAAGGTGCGTCACAACTTCGTCGTGCGAGAGATGACGCCCGTCATCACAAGGAAAGCGGGTTTCGTAAAACACCCCGAACTGCCCATCTTTTCTCGCAATTGAGCTACCCGGACCGCAAAGCTCCGTTATAAGTTGGTTGTAAATAGACGGTTTCCCGTCGTCCGTTGCTTCAAGTAAACGTCGTAGTGGCTTCCTCCATGCGGATTGAAGATTGACGTCCCCGTTGTGGTTCACCAAGCCGCGGCTGAGTTTCCAGATCGTTCTGCACTGCCCATTACGAGCGACAAGAACGTGAACGCTCTCGTCTTCGACCTCAGCGGGTAGTGCCGCAAAGTCGATCAAGGGGGCTTCCCGGTCCAGTGCACTAGCTAATCGCTCCAATTCGTCGTCCATTTTCATGATTTCCTTATTTTGAAAGTTGCGGGAGCTTCCTGTGGCGTTGTCTTTGATTAGCGCAGCTTTTTCATATAAGCCCGCGTTCTCCAAAACCCTTGCAACGTCCACGTGAATACCACCCTGACTTTCAAGGAGAGAACCATGAGTCATGCCAATGATGATGCCTGGAGACGTCAGGACGACGCACTCAAGCGCGTTTTTCAGGAGCTCTATCTGGGCCGGATGACAGAAGAACAGGCCGCAAAGCGAATCCAGCATGTGTGTTCGACGGAGTTCCTTTCCGCCTATATCGCCAATGCATTTTCCCGCGGGTGGATTACCCGCTTCAACGTCGGTCTCAGTGAAGACGGCGACATTCTTTGACAAAACGGAGCCTTACCATGACGTACGAAATTGTTGTTCCTACCCACAATGACGGCCTTGAGCTCTCCCGCGGTACGGCAGTCGCAATCTGCCTGCCGCAAAAAGGCGAGAAGAAAACGTATCTTCTCTACGCCTCGGGTCGCTCCGGATATCTCGAAGGAGCGCGAATCCAAGGCGTAGGTGTCAAGCGGTTCTTCGCCGAACAAGGGTTCGCGCCGGCCGCCGAGGAGGATCCGCGTGCAATCAAGCTTGCGGACCTGATGGACGTCAGGCGTGGCCTTGCGTTGGTCGAAGAGGCGAGCCGAAACCGTGCCCAGGCACTGCAACGGGAGTTGGCTGGATTGCGCTGCCTCTACGTTCCGTTCGACGAAACGCAGGAGCGTGTGGAGGTCACCGTTTCGCCGCCCGACTACTGCACGACCACGGTGATCGATCTGCATGCCGGCTTCAACAGCGGCGCGGTCAAGGTGCAGCCTGAGCCCGAGAACGGCTATCGCACGAGCGTGACGCTTAGCAGCGGCTGGCTTCGCCCGATCTCGGCCGAGTCGACCAGGACCCCTGTCAGCACCGAGTATGGTGGCATCGTCGAGAAGGCCGTCTACTTCATCGTCAACAGCGGGCTGGGCGTGCTTCATGCGTCCTGCCATCTCGAGCTGGATCTCAAGGCCGATGAGACCAGTGCCTTCCCGCGGGGATTGATCCCCATCGATTTGCCTTGTGGTGATGTGCTGGAGGTCGGTATCGACGGGGTGGATGAGCTTCTGGTTCGCTACGTGCGTGCTGGCCAGGTGATCCATGAGCGCTCTGGGCTCTATGATGTCCGCTTGGGTGACGCTATCGGTGCGATCGCGGCAGCCCTGGTGCGCGTCGCGGATCTGGACGCTGCGCCGAAAACCAAGTCACGCAAGAAGGCTGCTTGAAATGGAAGAACTCGCAAGACGATTCGCCTCTCTCGCGCACGAGGAAGTCGGGCAACGCCGCAAGTACACCGGTGAGCCGTACATCGTCCATCCGGCCGAAGTGGTCGAACTGGTCAGAAGCGTTCCTCACACCGAGGCGATGATTCTGGCGGCTTGGTGCCATGACACACTGGAGGACACAGAAGCGACGATCACCGAGATCGAAGCGCTCCTCGGAGCGGAAGTCGCAAGCCTGGTCGAGATGCTCACCGACGTCAGTAAGCCCGAAGATGGGAACCGAGCGGTGCGCAAGGCGATCGATCGCGAACATCTCGCGAAAGCATCGCCTGCTGCCAAGACCATCAAACTCGCGGACCTGATTTCCAACAGCCGATCGATTCTTCAGCACGACCCCAAGTTCGCGGCGGTCTATCTGGAGGAAAAACGCCTTTTGCTCGAGGTTCTCAAGGACGGAGACCCGACGCTCTGGAGCCAGGCCTACGCGATCGTCAATAACGCTCGCTGAGCCCTGACTCATTCATCAACCCAACCCGCACAGGCATCGCCTCTGCGGGTTTTTCTTTGGCTGCTTACATCGGCACGTGCGGCCACCTCTGATGCAACGATCTTCGCTGCAGCACATGCGCGGCGACTCTTACCACTCAGCGCCTGAGGTGAAAGCAAATGACGATACAACGTGTCCCCGAATCAACCGCGATCGACATGATCGGCCCCTATCTCGCGGCACAAGCGCCATGCCCCTTCTGTGGCAGGCAAAACCTGCTTCTGCATACCGAAGGGCCGCTTAGCCCCGTCAAGGTTCACGAGGTGTGCAAGCACATTCGCGGCTATGGACTTGACGAAGACGACAATGGGTTTCTTCAGTTCGAAGATGCAGACAAGGAGTAGACGACATCATGCCTACTACGCAATCTCAAATCGAAGAGATGAAAGCGATGGCAAAGCGGCTTGCCGCTGATCCGTCGATCGAGTCTGCCTACATCGATGACTGGGGACGGTTTGGCAACTTTCAGCTCTTTGTCACGCCTCGGCATCACGATCGCTCCACGACGCTGCGGCTTCGTGCGCTCGTCAGGAAGGCTTTGCCCGAAAAAGCGCATCTCCGGGAGTGCTTTGGACCGGACCCCATCCGCGAATACAGACCCTATTCCCGGAGCAGTCACATCGTTGGTTATAGTCGATCGTACTGGGTGTTCGATGTTGATTACCAGCACTACGACCAACAAACCAATTTCTTCAATTGACCCCGTTCAAGGAGTTTTTTCATGCCTCACTACTACCGCATTCGCGCCTTCGTTGAAGGCAGGGAGGTTGCGCAGTGATCGAGTCACTCGCAGTCATTGAGCACGGTTTGGCCAGTTATCCGCCGCGCACCCGCGAAAATGCCGCGAAGGCCGACCTTACCGTGGCGTTTGCAGTCGATTTCGACACGCATGGGGAACGACTTACAAGGAAGGCGGCCGGTACGCGTTACGTGGCCATCAGTCTCGATAGCGATCCGATTGAAGCGGCACGGATCCTGTATGCGGCTTTGCGGCGATTCCAGGCCACTACGCTCAATGTGGCCGGCAACAGCCTGCCTACGCTTCTTGGTCGCGGCTGGACACAAGCTCGCGCCGACCAGTTCGTCTTGGATGTCCTTGCGACTTGTTCGAAGCACTGGAAGCTCGACTCCATCCGCTCGGGCGGTCAGACGGGCATTGACCTTGCCGGTGTGACAGCGGCGTGCATATTGGACATTCCGGCGATTGCACTGCTTCCGAAGGGCTTCTTGCAGCGCGGCGCGGACAACAAGGACTTCACCCAGGATGCACAGTCCGTCCGCCGCCAGATCGAGTCAGGGGTCGAACGACTGAAGCAAAGCAACCTTCCACAAGCCGAACCGGAGCCTCTCGCCGGCTCGATCCAGGTGGTCAGCAAGCGCGCAGGGGGTGTTAAGCCTGACGCAAACCAGACCGTGATCAGCGCAGATCGCACCAACCCTGTGCTGGGCAACCCTTTCCATCTTCGCGACTGGCGAAACCCAGCCGGCAGACACAATGTGATCGAGCGGTATCGCAAGGAGGTGCTTCTGCCCGATCTCGCTGCGCAGGGGCCGATCTACCGGGCGCTCGAGGACATCAAGGCTCGGGTGAAAGCAGGCGGGCACATCGCTTTGGCGTGTTGGTGCGCTCCGCTGCCTTGCCATGCCGATCACTTGAAAGCCTACATCGAGGGCGATGAAACCAACCTCAACCCAAAGGAATAGCAATGATCGATTTCAAGAAGCTGAGAGACCCGGCCTACCAGGCTGAACAAAGGGCCGCACGTGAAGCAGAAGACAAGGCTCGCGAAGCGCTCGACGCGCTCCAACGCGAGCAGATTGATCGCTGTCTCGACAACTACGACTCGCTACCGCAGAAGGAGCGCGAATTCGTTCTGAGTTGCCGTATGCGAACGGGGCGTTGGCTTCCCCTTACGGAGAAGCAGTCGAAATGGCTCTCCGATATCGCGGCGCGTTTCGCTGAGACGAAAGGCGGTGCGGCATGACCACCTGGAAGGAAGCCTATGAGCGTCTTTGCTCGGGTAAGGATGACACCTGCAACGCGATTATCGCCTGGTTGGTGAGTGCCGGCTGGAAGCCCGATCGCATTATCAAGAATTCAGTGACCAAGATCTATGGCCCAAATCAAGCAGAGCTCTGGCTTTACATCAATATGGATACGCGGCAATACCGACTTGAGGGTGAGTACATCTCCGAAGGCAAGAATGCGCTTGCCCTCTGTAGCGGCCTGCTGATGGATCCGAATCCGTCGTCCGCCACGTTGGATGCCACGATGTCAGCTTTTCTCAAAAAGGCCGAGCGCGCAATTCAAAGTAGCTTCGCCATGCGGTTTCTATCCTGAAGCCACCTCTTTTTACCCCAAAGCCCGGATCGTCGATTCGGGCTTTTTCATGCTTATGGCCGGCTGTCTGCCTACCATGCTGCAACGCGATCGCTTCGTGACTGAAGCGAACACTCAACTCGACAGGAGCAAATTCTCATGAATGAAAAGGCAGCCATTCAGGCTTTGGGCCGAGCCCTGCAAGACTCGCTGGGCTTTCTCTCGGCCTGGCAGCACCACCTTGACGACCAAGGGCGCGATCTGGCCGCTGCTGAGGTCGGCCGCGTGCACTCGGAGGCGGTACGGGCCTTGCGTGAGCACACCATTGCCTCCATCAAGGCAAAGGATCTCAAACCCGGCATGTGGCTTTCGTACGCCAACGAGCGGCAGAATCAGCGGGTCGTGGGGATCACGACCGGCCGGCTGGACGATCTGCGCGTTCTCCTGGACTACGGCAACGGCGGCGAACCGGCGACGCAGTTCTTCGGCGCCGACGAGGTTGTCTTGATCGATCTTCTGCGTCAGGAGGATTAATCATGGAAGTCCCGTTCTTCGACCTCAAGGAGCCGCGGGCATCGCTGATGCAAGTGCCCAACGGTCTTGTCTCCCAGTACGCATTCGACCAAGAGCCTGCCCTGCTTCAGATCGAGCTCCCGACGACCGACATGTACTGTTTGATGGGCCACCAGCTCGTCCGCGGGAGGATCACCGGGCTCGGGCTTGACACCTTCACCTGGCAACTGTCGGCTGAGGACGCCAGGCGGTTCCCGATCTTTGCCAACCGCGACCTTTGGGCCTTGTACGGCGAAGTGACTCTCGGGCGTGATCTGACTCGCGTAAGACTCAATGGGCGCGGGCGCGACCGTCTCGTGAAAGCGTCTTATCGACCCCACCATCTGGCAGTTGCCGACTTTGAGGCCCAGGCTTCACACCTGTACTTACGCTCTGCGTTTGCCGGGGGTGCCTTCTATTCAGCCTGGGCAGGCTTGCCTCACGCGACCCTCCCGTTTCCAGATATCTTCGCCCATGAGGTAGAGCATGTTGGCGGCCCAAGCCTCGAGGATGCCTTCTCGTTCGCTGACCTCTTGTCGGAGATCGAGCTGGCAAAACGGCGTAAGGCGGCCTTGCAGGACGCAATCATGTGTAGGGCGTCGGCCGACGTCATCGAATCGGAGCGTATCGCGCTCCTCAACGTGCGCTTCGGTAAAGCCCTCCACCAGGGGCTGCTGAACACGCTGCAGTAATCTCCCCACCCACCCCGCGCTAGCATCGCCTAGCCGGGGTTTTCTATTGCTGGCCGTGATTAACGCCGTTCCATTAACGCAATGGCGTTACCCGCCAAGTGAGTCTTCAGCGATCGCCATCAGCGGGGGAAGGGACTCACCGCGCATCGAGCGTGCGCGATGCACGAGAGCCGATCACGGCCTGAGAGATGAAGTCCACGTGGGAGAGAAGCCTCATGCTGCTGGCCACGCGACTGCGGCGAAGCATGAATTTCTTCGCCTCGATCCACAGCATCGGCACCAGGATCGGCGTGAACAGCAGCACCGTCACGCCCGATGCCACAAGTGCGAGCGTTCCAAGCCCGGCGGTGGCGGCAATCGTGAAGTCCTTGGGTTCGAGGCGGTCGCGGATCAGATTGTGCGCCTTGAGAAAGGAGGAGGGCTCGACATCGAACGCCCAGGTTCGGCTCTCGTGCCGCGCGATAGCAACGACGCGCCACTGGCCCCTCCCGTGCGGGTCGCACTCGATCACGCTCACGTACTCGCCTTCGTTGAACGTCCTGCGACGTTCGAGCTTGAACTGCTCGTAGGCGGCGCCTTGGTCGATCTCGAGCATCGAGCCGCCTGACGTGTGTTCGAAGCAAACGGTCACCTCACCCGATCTGACCCTGCAGGGCACCTTGCTGCGGCCGATTTGAATGTGACTCGGGTTCATGTCCGAACTCCAAAGTGCAAGGTGTCGATCTTGAGGCCCTCCTGTTCCAGCAGGTTGAGAGCATCGTGTAGATCCTCAAAGGCTTGCGGTTCGCCAGGGCTCTGGCGCAAGGCATATTCCCCGCCCGGGCACTGGAATACGAGATTCCACGCCTTGCTCATGGGCACTTTCTGTGCGCGAATCTGTTTGATCGCGGTGTTCTCGAGCAGCAGTCGGAACTCATGCAGGTCGACAGCCTTCAAAGCGAACCTCTTCTGAAAACGTTTAATTTGAGTCTACCGAGTGGTCGGGCGCGGCCCAAACAAACCACTGCCCCACCGTCGCCGCACTCAAGCGCTTGTGAGTGCTCGCGTATGGCAGCCCGTCACGCCATTGCAGCCACAAGGACTTTGCCCTGGTGGCCTGGAGATGCTCATGACCCTGACGATGAACTTGAGGCAGAATGTGACGCATAGTGTGGCATCCCCCCTCTTCGAAACTCCGAACAGGGGTGTTCGCCTTTTCTTAACCCCTTCTGCAGAAGGCAACGCAGCAACTGCGTCCCCCGGGACGACTGCTCGCGCGACTCTGCAACTTCACTGGGACGATCGCAACACCGTGGATCGCGAAAACGACCTACTGTCACTGAACGGAGGTACGCCCGACGGGCTCGAGCTCACGAACGGCTCCGGGTCCTACGTCCTTGTCGTAAGACAAAAGGACAACTCCGGGCGGCTGGTTTGGTTCGACAAGTCCGGCATCAGCGGTCACTCGATCAAACCTTCTCCTCTGGAGGCTTTTCGCAACGCGCTTGCCGACGGTTTCATCACGCCGGCCGCAGGTGCGTTCCGTGACTTTGCCCGCACAGAACCGTGGCTTCGGAAAATGAGAACCAAGGCGATGCTGATGGAGATTGCAGCACTGAATCCATCGCCTCGATCGGTGATGCGTTCGATGGGCTTGCGCTCGGACGGGTGACATTTTTCTTACGCGTCATCTGACGCACCTCATCAAGGAGCAATCATGCCGCATGCTTGGGAGGGCGATCTTGCCAGAGACGTGAACTGGCTCGAGCGCCCAAAAATCGTGGAGATTCTTGAAGCCTACGGCTTCGCTTGCTACGACCGCGAATCAACGGATGAACTGCGCGATGCTCTGCGCGAGAACATCCTCGACGGAACGATCCCCCGTTCTGTCATTGACTGACCCCCAAATCCCGACAGCCTCGCTGCCGGGATTTTTTCATGCAACTTGTCACACCCAGGCCTTTTCAAGCCTGACAACACACTCTCATAAGCGGTAGCATGGCGGAATGCGCGTCTAACGACGAGGGCATTTTACGCGATGACACCAGGCAGAATGCTTGGCGCAGGAGGGTGTTGGCATGGCAACGGCCCCGAACCCGTTGACGCATGCAGTTCAGGGCAATCTCGAGAAGCAGTGCCGCCAGGTCTTGTCAGCAGCCTTGAACAGCGATGCGCGCTTCAGCATCTCGGACCCCAAATATGACCGGCTACATGTGGCCGTGTACCAGCTTTATCTCTTGGGCTACATCGCTCGGACGGGGGGAGGGTTCTCGGACTGGAAGCTCACTGAGAAGGGCATCCAGGAAGCGCACGCCCAACAGGTTCGGGCTTCTCTGCCGAAGACCCTTGGCGACGGAAGCGCACCGCACCTTGAGCGCTTCAATGCGCATGCGCCCCCTTTTTTAGGCGACGACGTCCTCACTTCAAGCAAAAGCGCGTCAGCCTGAGTCCTTTTGGCTGGGCCCCAAAGAGCGTTTCCCAGAACGCCCTTTCGGAGCGATCGCCAATCGGCATCCGGTACGCCTTGCCCTTCCTGAAGTACGTGAGATCGAAGGTTTCAGCGCGTACCACCTTGCCTGCCTTGAACACTACGCCTTCAATGAACCGCTCGACCCAGAGGATCTGGTCGAGCTCTCGGTCAGGCAAGAACGTTTCCCGTACCTTCGCGTGCAGATCCTCAATCACGTCGGTCACGCTCACGCCAGGATTCCCCGGGATCTCGGTCAGCACGAAAACCGCAGTGTCCTCGCCGGTCACGAAGACGTCGACGCCATAAGCGCCGGCCAGGCCCCTCGCGGTGTGAACCGAAAATGTTCCGCTGATATGCGCTCCCTTGAGGAGAAGCTCTTCCCTAATCATCGCGTACTCCTTCAGCTTGATCGGGCAGCGGTTCGACGAAGGATCGCCCGTGCCAGATACCTCGCTCCCCTGTCTTGAACGGCTCGACGGTTGCTTCGGCATCATCTTCGAGCAAGGTTGCATGGACAAGGTCCCCGACCACGCCATCCAGGATCGCTCGCACGCGCCTGAAGTGGCCGGGACCCGAATCTCTTCCCCGAGCGCCCCGCAGCAGCCATACAGGCTTGCCGATGTGCGCTCTCAAGGGGTCTTCCCGCGCAGGCGGCATCGCCTCGTCGACGACCGAGAAACCGCGCGAGCGGGGGCGTGCGTCTGCGTAGATACGCCGGCAGGCGATGGCCACCTCCCGGCCGCCGCCCACAGGGCGGGCGTGCACATGATCGAGCCCCATGGCTGTCGTTACGCCATGCCCCGTGACCTCGAGGATTCGACCCGGTCGCCTCGGGTCATTGTCCTGCAGCAACGTCCCAATCCTCACGCAGAACCCCCGATCGGTTTGAGGGCGTCACCATAGAAGTAGAGCGCGCTCATCGCTTCGAAGTCGGGCGCTTCAATCGGCGTCCAGCGCTCCGCGGCGCACGCAGGTTCAAATCCGCGGGGGCCACCCATCGGCGGTGACGCGCGTCCGAGCTTGCGCCCGTCGTGCGCGAACAGCACGACGTCCAGCAATAGGCCGTCTCCGCAGGGGTCTGGATACACGTCCTTGATCTGGCCGAGCTGCGGCCGTCGGTCACCCTCGTGCGCATACTGCGCGACCCATGTCTTCTCGACGATTGAAACCATTTCATGTGCCATCGTTGATCCCAACGAACCCAGTTGGTCTCAGAGAGCTTAGCGCCAACTCACGCTAGAGTCCCGAAAACGCCTATCCCCCGAAGCGCTCATTAGCCAGTCACCCCACTGTGATCTGCTTGTATTTCGCAAACACCCGCTTGACCGGGTTGAGCATGCCAGCCGTCGTCGGTTGATGGATGCGCGCGTCCAGCCAGTGGATGCGCCGGTTTGGAGGCGTCTCCGGACTGCGGACTAGACGCCCGATCCCTTGACGAACCAGCATGCCCTGTGCATCCACATGGCTTGAAGCATTGTTGCTTTATGCGTGCGGGCAGGGACCGATCAAAATGCCTATGCGTCTCTTGTGACAGCTTTGCGCTTCTTTATCCCGGATTGCTTGCCCCCTGACTCTTCCTGCTCATTCTTGCACGGCTCTGCATACAGCATCTTTGCACGCAGACTCTCCAATTCGCCTCCTATCTCCTCGACGCGCGCCTGCAGCGCATCGCTCCGCCGCCGCTCATCCTCAAACCGCTCCTGCGTCGCCTTCGCACGGCTTTCCGCCGCGGCGATCGCGGCAGCACTGCGCGACGAGGCCGCCTGCAGCTCGTCTGCGCGTGCCTGAGCACGATCGGCACGATCCCGCGACGCGGCGAGCGCCACCTCGAGCTCGCGAAGCCTGCCTTGTGCCTCCTTCACCTCCTGTGTCGCCTTCTCCGCGCGGACGCGATGCTCCCCTTCCATTTTCTCCCTTGCGGCAAGGTTGCGCTTGAGCTCAGCGACCTGTGCGCTGGCCTCCTGGCGTAACCGGTCGGTCTGCTCCATCAGCATGCGCCGCTCGCCATCGCCGCGCTCACGCTCTGTCGTGAGCTGCGCGGCGCACTCATCCTTCGTCTTTGCCAAAAGACGCGCCCCTTTCTCCAACTCTTCCCTCAACGTGTTATTCAACTGCTCGACAGCCTTCTCGAGCTCGCTGCATCGTGATGCAAACTGATCGCGCGCTCGAGCCGTATCCGCCAGGCCGCTCTGAAGCTGTGTGACCTGGTCCTGGAGGCGTGACCGATCGGTGCTCGTTGCATTCAGGTCTGCCTGCAGGATCGTTACCAGGGTGTTCGCCGCCTGCGTTTGCGACTTGGCATCCTCGAGACGGGCCTCCAAGGCGCTGTATTCGCGCTTCGCTTCT
Organism: Thauera sp. WH-1; assembly: GCF_047806685.1. Lineage (NCBI taxonomy): Bacteria > Pseudomonadati > Pseudomonadota > Betaproteobacteria > Rhodocyclales > Zoogloeaceae > Thauera > Thauera sp. WH-1. The sequence goes on along the minus strand of NZ_JBLQGP010000019.1, from coordinate 19,046 downwards.
TCGAGCTTTCCTAGATGGAACTCCTCGTTGAAGGCCACCGCCCGTTTCCAGCAACGATCGAAGAAAGGACGGGCGATGTGCGCGACAAAATCCTCAGGCGCCTCGTAGTCCCGCACCCTGCCATCGGCCGCCACACCGCGCTCGCTCCTGAACTGCGCGATCATGCGTTGCACGACCGCAGCGCCGCCCTTGCGGCCCATTCGCTCGTACACGTTCGCAAAGGTAATCGGCTCGTCTGCAGCGAGTGCGTCCTCGCAGGCCTTCTGCACGTCTTTAAACTCGATACTGGTCGGTCGTGCCATGTCTTATGTCCATACGTTGAAAAGGAACGGGCTGGAGGAGAGGAGAGCGGAGGAGGGCTGGTCACCCGCGAGGATGCGACGCCCCAGCGCAAGAGTGAGTTTGCGCCAGCCCATTCGGTACGACCTGGGCATACATCCAGTGCCTCGACGTGCCGACGTGTTCCTTACGCACCCACTTCGCCACAGAGCTCCCGAAGTCCTCATACGCAAACTCATCAGCGACTCGCATGACGATGCCTTCGTGCAGCGTGGTGTCAATCCGGCGCACGAAGCGCTCTAGCGCCCCCCGCGCATTGGAAGTGAACGGACCGCTCAGTTCAGGGATTTCTGTCACGGGCGTGATCCCGAGCCTGCTCAGAACGTCGAGGGTCTCCGCCCACCCGAGGGCGACGTTGCGGGCATCCCACACGGAAAACCCCATGAAATAGCTCGGCAGCGCCTCATAGGCAAGGGTATGCCGCGCATACAGGTTCTCTCCGCAGATCCGCCAGCCTGGCGGAATCTCATGCGCAATCTGGGCATGAAAGCGCGCGAGCCAGTCCCGAGAAGGGTGATGCCGGCTGTCCAGTGAGCGGGCATGAAAGCCGTTGCGGTACAGCGTGGTGTTCTCGCCGTCCATCTTCCAGGTGACAACCACATCGCGCCCAGAGAAGGCCTCGAGCGTGCGCAGCACGCGATCGTCTTTCGTGACCCCGGGCGAGAAGGGCATGTGCGGTGTGCGTGGGTACTTGTGTCAGTCAGGTGCCACAATAACGTCCAGCAAACCGTTGGCCCAAGTGACTGAAAACAAAAGATTATGAGTCTCTCACGGGATACTCTTGCGGCTCAGTTTGTGACCGCAATTCTATCCCGCACCCCAAGTAATACCAGAAACTAGCCCCCCACACTTCGAAAACCTACTGCAAACCTGTCCCTTAGGCCATTTCAGAGATCGGTGCGAAGGATCGTCTAGACAAGCTTTGATCTATTTGGAGCCGGTAACATACTGAGATCATAAGCCGCGCTGCCACCATGAAGCAAAGGACCTTCGCCTCGCAGGCTTTCGAACGCAAGAAGCAACAGACGCGCCCGTAGCGCTCCCGGGTCGAGATCGAGAAGGTCGTGCCGTGGGCAGCGTTGCTGGCAGTAGTCGAGTTGCACTACCCGAAGACGGGCAGGCATGGCCGTCCACCGATGCCGGAAGCGACGATGCTGCGGATCGACTTCATCTAGCAGTGGTATGCGCTGTTGATCCGGCGATGGAAGATGCGCTCTACGAAGTCGAGTCGATGCGCCGCTTTGCCGGTCTGGACCTCACCGACGACGCGATGCCCAACGAGACGACGATCGTAAAGCTCCGCCACCTGCCCGAGAGGCATGCGCTGACCGGGCAGATGATGAACACCATCAACGACACGCCTGAGGAGCGCGGTCTGCTCCTCAACGACGGCACGATGGTCGACGCCACGATCATCCATGCGCCGCCATCGACGAAGAGCCAGGAACGCAAGCGTGACCCTGAGATGCATCAGACCAAGAAGGGCAACCAGTGGTACTTGGGTATGAAGGTTCATGTGGGCGCCGACGTCAATTCCGGGCTCGTGCATACCGTTTCGGTTACGCCTGCCAACGTCTCGGATATCAACCAGTTGCCGCATCTGGTGCGTGAGGATGATCGGGCAGCGTTTGGCGACGAGGGCTACATGAACAACAAGCTCAAGCGCCCGGCCCGCAAGGCGGGACTGTTCTGGGGTGTGCCGCTCAAGGCTAGCAAGCAGCACCCGCTGATCGAGGCGAACAAGCTCGGGCCCTGAAAGTGCCCCGAAAAGCAGCGGTCGAAGCGGAAAAATCGATCAGCGGGGTCAGTGGAACCGGCTCGCTTGACTGAGCGTACTCAGAACGTCAATTAATCAGGGGTTCCCTAGATGGCGCTCCTCTCTTAGTCGCAACTCCCTTTGCCGTGCGGGGGTCAGGCGACCACGAAATACAAATGGTCTTGTCCAGTAATCCTATCCTTGACCTTGATCACAGCGATCGGGAAATAGTTTCGGTGTCTCCAGCACCCCAGCCGGTTTGCCCACCGATCGACCGCAATGAGCCACCGCCGTTCGGCTTCAGGAAGAGGGACCTCGCGGAAGCTAATCTGCATTTTGTGCCATTCGACGGCAATTTTCAGTGAAGCGTTCCATGTAGCCCCCAAGATTCCATCGCTGATTCGTCGGTTGCTAATCTTTGCTTCTAAACGATTCACTTTCATGTTCAACAGTTGTGGAACTGCTACAGCACAAAAATCAAAACGCGAGTACGGCTCGCAATAAATAGACGTGACCTTTTGAAATTGGGCACGCCAAATCAGGTGAGCGTGAAGATGGGGTGGCACCAGAGAGCCAACAGGCACAGCAACGCCGAAGCTTGGCGTGCGGAAGTGTTCTCTGTATTTTTGGAGTTCGGGGGGCAGTGCTATCCTGCGCAGGATAGTGCCGTACTCGGCCTCAGTTAGGTCCGGCGACGACTTCGCGCCCTGGGTAAGCACAAATGGACCAAACACCTCTGGTTTCTGGTCAAGATTCGATTCCGGCACGGTTTTGTCTGGAAGTAGTCTTGACCGAAGGACGGCAAACACAGCGTCCCGAGTGTGGTCTCGCGTCCCTTCAGGAGACTGAAGTGTGGTGCTCCATTCAGACACATTCATCCAGTGAATGTCTTTGGAAGTATTTATTCGTTCAAGCCAAGTATGAATCGGATCGAGGCGATCGAGGCGATCGGGAGTTGACCAGGCATCGACGCGCCGGTCTATCAAGAGTTCGCCGCCAAGGGGAGATCCACATTCAGTGCATGAGAAACTGGGAAGATGATCGTTGTTCAGGAAGTATGGCGGGGTACTGGCTCCGCAATGTATGCAGCTATTTCGATGAATCTCTCCGTGAATCGGGCATTGGACAATACCGGGTATTTGAGCGATTGCCGCCTGGAAGCCGCTACTGATACATTTGGCACAATAACGGAACTCACGGTCTGTTGCCAACGCTTTATAAAGCCGTGGAATCCGTGCGGCGAGACTCGCCTGATAGAGCATATTTCCAAGCGATGATGCCATTTCATCGTTGGAAGTAGGACAAGGATCAAGAAGGCTTGCGCCCTTTCCTTGCCGCCACAGAATTCCTTTTCTGAGGTAACGCGTCCTTAGATTGTTCGCGTAGATTATCTTGGCAGCCAGCGTGTAGGGACCCTCACCGATTCCGCTCCATGCGGACGCCCAAACAAAGCCGGGAAGTATTGGGGACACGCGCCGGCCCCCTTAGACAAGTGAATCGACAAACATCGAGTTCTTGACCGCGTCATCCCAACCAGACTGTCCGTGGAACCCAGCGATGTCGCTCGCCATCTGGGTGGTCAAGAAGTGAATCACCGTTTCTCCGACCCATTGCATGCCTATGTCGCTGAACTGTTGGCCGACGTCGGTGGCGGCCTGCACAAACGCGTCCCAGACATGTTGGGCTTGATCCGCCAGTCTCCACCCACTTGCGTAAGCCGACGGAAGAAAGAACTCTGTATAGCTAATGCCCGAACCTGCTGGATATTCGCAACGCTTCGCGCTGTCGTGCTCAGCCAAAAAGGAGCGCAGGTCACTGACATTGCGAATCCCGAAGAATGGCTCTGGACGCATGAGAAAGCGCGCCCACAAATCCTTCCGCTTTTCGCGAAATGTAGCGCTCATATCATCGAGACGCGGATCTCCAAAAATTATCGTTGTCAATATATACCCGTCTTGTTCGCGAAGTTGATTCGCTAGGTCGCGAAGGAAGGTGTATTCCCGGGTATGCCAATTCTGTCCCTCATCGATTAGCAGACAAAAGTGTCTCCCGCCAGCCTGAACGCAAGCGGAGATGATCGCCGTCCTCAGGCGAGTCTGCCGGTCCTGCGCCGTGCCGTCCGTAACTATTCCAAGCGCAATCAGAAGATCGCCCCAAAAGACGCGCTCCGTCGCGGCATCATGTTCCTTCGCCGAGATGAGCCCAAACGCGACCGCCTGCATCACACTGGGCAAATCGTCTCTAATCATCAGTAGTGCCGTGGATTTCCCGGAGCGGAATTTTGCAGAGAAGGCACATCCAGGGCGCTTGAATTTTATCGCAGCACCAACAGAAAGGAACGCCTCCTTAATTGATACGGTAAGGACCTTTACTGGACGTTGATTCAGCGGATGCGATTCAAGATAGCGCTCTCTGTCGGGGCCTTCGCTAAGAGAAGCGATACGGAACCCTTGCTCGTCGGCTAAGGCTTGCTCGTTCTTGCTTTCAGGCGCATCAGGCTCATTCATTATTGCACCTCCAAAAATTGACTGATCTCATTCCCAACTAGCGGGAAGCTTTATCCCAAGAAGCTTGTTGCGTACGACGCGATCATTATTGGTGGGCTGAACGGCCTCGGTTGGGGAAGCAAGAGAACTGATTCCGGCACGCCTCAGAAGGTCCGCTGCCGCCGAGGCATTTCCCGACACCTTCGGCTTGCCAGCCTTCTTCGCTTCGGCAATCGCTTTCTTTTCGAGATGACCGAATAGCGCGACAACTGGATCACCACCGGCCGGAACGAACATCTCTCCCTTGCGGATTAGGGCATTGACGAGTTGGCGATCGTCGTAGGAATGCGCAGACAATTGCCAACCCTTATCCAGGCAGCGCAACGTGCCTATGAAAAGACCGTTATCTAGGTAGCATTCGACGGTGCGCATATCCTGAGGAATATGGACGTAGACATGTTCGCCGATCAGGTCGTATTTTGTTGAAAGGCAAGTCTCGGTATATCGGACTTCGCCAACCTCAACGTATGGCGCGACTCTCTCGCGTACGCTACCAGCAATCCGCTTACGCAACACGAGTACACCAAGTCGGGGCGAACTGGCTGTGTATGGCGGGCTTGGCCGGGGAATCCAGAGGCCCAAGCGACTCGCCATCGTCGCCCGAAGGGAGTCGAGTGGACTGAGGCCGCCCAAACTCGTGTGCGGTTTTGAGTTGTAGTTAGCCAGAAGCACGTCGACCAATTGAACAAGCTCATCCCATTCAATACCTTTTCCAGTTGCTTCTATGGCCGGGTTCTCAGCGCGATGAGGATCTTGGGTTCCGTTCCCCATCGAGGACGGCAGACGCTGAAACCCATACCGCTCGAGGGTTCCAAAGAGTCGTTCCGTGATGGCGTTTCTCCACCAATGTCCAACGCCGCCCCAAGCAATACCGGTACCAAGCGAAGTGCGCAGCCGCGTACGAATACCCTTTGCATAGTGCTGCGCGGCGTTATCCAGGCGGATCAGCGCCGGATTGATATCGGTTATTCCTTCAACGACGCCATTCGGAAAACCGGCGCCCGTCGCGTAACTCAGCCCTTCAACGGTTATCTTCTTTGGCGTCCAGGGCGTATTCCCCATGAGGTAGGCCTCTTCAACATGTTTCGCCTGAATCTGCCGCTGAAGGCAGATGGAGTAGCCGGACACGAGTCGCTTGTTAAGACAAAGATTTGCAACGACTTGGATTCGAACAACCGGCACTTTCTGAGGACCAGCGGGACCATTCAAAATGATGAATCCGAGGCAATCCATGGTGTGCGCGTCGGTCCCGATGACGTCGAACGGTGCAGTGGCAAGATTGAACGACTGGGGCCCGGTGCCAAGGTGCTGACGATCTGCGATGTCCTCCCCGAACCAAACGGCGGTCGTTCGAGTGTTTGTCGCAACGTATCGGGTGACGTAGCGTTCAATCGCACGCCGCGCGTTCGACCTTCCGTCATGCGGGTATTGCCCGCGTGGTATCCTCGGTCGCTTATCCGTGCCGACTGGCTTCGTGAACGCATCGATGAAGTTTCGGACGACCCCGCGAACATCGGGTTTCCGGCCCGCAATCTTCTCGCCACCGTTTCCCTTCTCGATCATCCGGTGAAGCAGTTCGCGCCAAGGCTGATTATCACTAATCCATCGCTGGAACTGCCCCGCCGTCCCCGCGCCATCGCGAACACGCTTGTAGTCGTGAAGGCGAAGGTGGCTTATCAACGCAGCCCAACCTACGATGCCTTCGCCGGTAAGGGGGTTCGGCAGAAGGCAACGGTTCAGTTGTCGATAAAAGACCTCCTTTGTACATCTTGCTTCGGCTAGCCCATCTCTGAGCGATCCAGCGCTCAGGTAGACCTTGATGCCCTTCTGAAGCCGATCGAATCGCGCGGAGATCTCCGCGGCCCGCTCTTGGGCTTGTTCTAGGGATAGGTGTGGATACCACTCGGACAATTCCTTGGCTGTAGGTTTTTGGGCAGAGGGCCACAATTCGCAATCTCGATACTCGAAGGGTATTGTCTTGAAGGTGTACGTCTTCACAGCATCGGGGGATTTAACTTCGTCGGTCGATGGCGCGCTCAACATTCTTTATCACCGACGTGATGAAACTGCGTCAAGCCATGCAGAGGAACTTCGGCGAGATCAGCGCGGACGACGCCATTGCAAAGCATATCGAGAACTGCTGCCCCCACCAGGGCCCGATTCGGTCCTTCTTCCAATGCGAGGACCTCGTCGAACGTGGCCGTGCGCCTTCGTTCTAACAGGGCCAATACCTTGCGCTTTAGCTCCGCAAGGGGCCAGTGGCGTGCCGCGGCAATCCATGCGATGGCTCGCATCGCGTTGCGAAGTCGCATCGGATTCACCGTCAGTTCATCGAACGTCAAAACCTCAATCGCCGAAACCTTAGCAAGCGCGCCTCGCCCGATGGCTTTGCGAAGGTCTTCAACAAGATCAGCAGTATCTGGTTCAGAGTGAATTAATCGCCGCCAAACCATGGTGTCGTCACGCATTCTGATCTCGGCATCAATCAAAGATGCGACCGGTTCACCCGCCGCACTGGCAATGGATGTGTAGGGTGCGTAGTTCACCGTCCTGACCTTGCTGTCGAATTCGCAGGTCAGAAAGTTCAGGAATTGCAGTTGCCCAGTTAAGACAACATCTTTCTGTGCTTTCGGACTGTAATGCAGCATAAGGTCTGCACTGCTTTGACCGCGGGCCTCATAGGCGAGTGCCATTTCGCCTCTCATTTGAGTGCCGAGTCGATGGCCTTGGCCTGCGCGCCCGTTGGGTGGCTTGGCGGTACTCATCGGTAAAACCACCTGTGCGATTTGGCAGGCGGCGAGTAGCGGACGATGGGTCCGATCGCACGCTCATGGAGTCGGAGTAGGGCATATCGGCGCCCGAGATCTGAAGTGATTAAGAATTCCGACAAGCATGCTTTATGTTTCATCCGTGATCTCCGCGAGTCCATGAGTTAACGCCGACAGCCCAACAGGGGCGGCGAGTGGATCAAGAAAACCAGTTGATTTCCGAAACCTTAACTAGGAGACTACGGGGTTCAACAACCTAGAACCCTCTGTGATTTTCCGCTAAGGAGACTACCGCTCTCGCCAAAGAGTGATAGCTGTTCTGTTTTCAACAGGCCATATGCCGTCCCTAGCGGGAGCGTTGCAAGACTGTCCCAGCGAACTTGAGGCGTCGATTGCGGCCAACGACAGCGTAGGCCGAGCCGTCAGCAACCCACCAAGACCCCTGTACTCTCAATAAATTCTAACCTTCATGTCATGATCCAAAGCAGAACGGCCCGGAGATCGTCGATCGTCGTCGCCATCATTCGCCGCTTCGTCGCACAGGCTGTCGATGAAGAAGACGCGCGCGCTGGTGTGATCGCCCATGGTGCGGATGCGCTCGACCGCTGCGAAACCGGCCGGGTCTTGGCAGTGTGCGTCCTCGCTCCAAAATTGGGAGCGACTCGGGGGCAAGGCGCGTTGAAATCGTTGGACTGGGCTCGGACTAGATATTGACGACGCCGATTCAACTCGATTGTTGCGCCCTGAGGTGGCGGGATAATTGGCGATTTTTCCGGAAGAGGGGGATCTATATGAAGGATGGCGAGGCAAGCGGAGTTTTACCGAGGCGAGGTAGACACCATCTAAATGAAACGTTCAGATGGCAGGCGCGGCTCGAAGCTGCCTATTTCAAGAGCCGATGGCGGCACGGAGCTTCTGCCGCGGATACGAAATTTGCGCTGGGCTGGGGCGGGATTCGAACAGGAGCATATTCTCGAAGAAAAGCGTTCGAAGGACTCTTCAACGAGGAGACGCGCCTCCCGCGGGACGTTGTCGACTGCCTAGCAAGAGATCCTGAATTTGCCGCGATGGCGGATATCTCGATTTCGCCGTTTTTCAAGGTCGTCGCAGCACCGATCGCGACAATCGATGAGGCAATGGGATATGTCGAAATTTGTCTCTCCTATCTTCGCCTGACTCGAATGTCCGTTGGCGTTGAAGAGGAGTGGATGTCGGCACATCCCGAACAGTATCAATCGACATCGGACGAGGACCGACCTGTCGAGGTGTCCTCCGCGTGGCAATCCTTGACGCCCCTCCTCGGGCAGAGGCCTGTCAAGTTGGCAACCTTGGCCTTGCTTGGTGCCCTATACAGGGAAGCGTACTTGACGTTTGAACTCGAGACGGCGCAGAAGCTTGGCACCTGGTTCTGGGTACTGTTGGAGGAGTATGTTTCCAATCCACGCCTGGATGGCCTACAAGACGGCTTCCTTGATTTCGTGGTGGGCCGCGTGCTCTACGGGAAGGAGGCGGGTGATGCGAGCCGTGCGATGAATCCATATGCCCCTCAGCGATTGCCCGGTCGGCCAATTGGAATTCTCTTGCCGGCCAATGATCCTGAACTCGAGTTGTTCATCAAGACACGAAGTTCTGGGGCAGGGTAGGTAGAGGCCCTGGGTAACATCCGTTTGCTTCTTGATGAATAGTGTCACCCGAGTTCGACAGTCACGCGCGCAAGTGATTTTTTTCGCTAGAGGGCACCTTCAAAAAAGTTCCACTACAACAGCGCCAACTGCTCCGGCGCCGCTGGGTTCTCGAGTCATAATCCATGAGGCACCTCGCCCTGCTCCGTGCTGAGCGTCGACGCCCCGACCACCGGTTCGCCGCTGTTCAGGGGCACCCGGTGCTGCTGGATGCACTGTAGTACTTACTCTATTGCCCGCTCGGACGTGCATCCCGCGTCCGCTCCCTTGAGTCGAATACTATGACCCGATCATGGATTAGCGCCATGAAACAGACCAACGCATGCCCGCGGATCCGCTCGGGTATGCGGTGATACACCGGGCCGATCTCGATCTCGGACTTGAGCACCCTGAATCCGCGCTCGATGTCGGCCAGCAACCTGTAGCACTGAAGCACGTTCTGCGCGGACATGCCCTCGCCGTTGATCAACAGCAGCAACTTGCCGTCCATCATTTCGGTAAGACGCTTCGCCCTATCGTCGATGTGGTAGCTGAAGAGTTCTTAGCCCAGATCAACCTTGAGAATGAGCGACCGGTGTGCTTCGCTGATCGCGTGGTAGAAGCGCGCCTTGGAGCCGCTGTCCGAGTGCCGCGCCCGCGGAGCGTCACACCTTCGTCCTGCTCTCGGTGAGCTAGCCCGACCATTGGTCTGCCTAGCGGCTCAGCGGTCGAGACGCGCATTGCGCTGCTCGGCCTTGGTGGCCGAAGCCATTGGATCGTGCGCGACCACCAACCGCAGCCCGCTCCAGGGGTGCTCCGCGATCACTTCCTGGGTGGGCGGTGGTGCCGTTGTTCGTAGAAGGGTTCGAACTCGCTGTAGCCCCGGCCCGGCGCCGCATCGATGAATTCGAGCGACTCGTCGCTGGCTAGCCGCACGGCCTTCAGCGCCTCGAGGTGATCCAGGCTGACCAGCCTGCGGTCGGCGACCAGCACCAGGCGCTGCGCCGATAGGAAGCGCTCAAGCACCTCTTGGTGAGCGTGGGCAACAGGGGGTTCTCATCCACCACGTGCTGACGCACTCGGGGCTGCTGCCGACCGGGTGTCACTGACCGCCACACGTGCTGGACCGTGTTGAAGACGTGGTGCGGGAGTCTTTTGAGCTCACGCTGGAGGACGGCTCCGAGGTACGCTAGGGTTTCACGCTTTTCGACTCGAGCGCCACGAAAGCTACAAGTTGTGAGGAAAAATCGAGTGCTTTGACGATTTCTCGAGTTCAGCGGGCGAGGGCGAGGGTGGTGCGAACTTCTGGTTGTCGGCCTCAGCTGCCGTTGGTGTTTTCTATGCAAAATGACCGGAATTGTCCAGAATGCTGACACTTATCCAGCCTGCGATCGGCACGCTGTGAACTATTAACCTCCGAAATTGGTCGGGAATAACTACGCATGGCAATGCTGGAATCATTGACATTCAAGGACCTGAATGGGCGTTCTAGGGTGATTAGGTTCATCACAAAGGAGACGGAAGCATCTCCCCGAGAGTTTCAAACGACCATTATCACGGGACGGAACGGATCCCACAAAAGCACTCTGCTCAGAGAACTCGTTGCTGCATTGACGATTCCAGATAACGAGTCTTCGATTCAATTCTTAGGCAGGAGTGATGTTCCCGTTCATGTAGTCTGCACATCGGGTTCGGTTGCTGACAGATTCCCTTCCAAAGAGCTTCCAGGGAGAGGCCATTCGGAGTTTGACGTACCCAATTATGTATACCTTGGACAGCGGGTCGGCCCAAATCTCCTGAGCAAAAAGAGGCCATTGGAGACCTTCCTTACATTTGCTTTGGGCGAAGACAAGGCAAGTAGATTCTCATGGGATTTTTTCGATGGCGCTCACAAATTTGCCGGAATTAGGCCGCATGTTGAGTATGAATTCCTCCCGCGGCGAGGTTCATCCAAAAACAACAACGAATGGCTCGATATATTGGGCACTATTCAGGCGATAGCAAAAGGGAATGATTTTCCCCGAGAAAGACCTTGGCCTGATGTATCTAAAGCCATGGCGGATTGGCTATTGGGCGAATTTCATTACGAAGATTTCAATGAGCTTGAACGCCTTCTCGCCAGCAAGAGGAAAAGAATACGCCTGTTGCTTGGCGGAAATGGAGCAATTTGCGAGACCGCATCAATTGCCGCTATCCGCCTAGGGATTTTGACTGACATGTTAAGCCTTACAGATGCTAAGGTGCGGTCCCGTTTAAATTCCTCAGAATTCTCTATATTTGACCTCAGTTCTGGTGAGTATCACATGTACACCAGCATTCTTGGGCTTGGGTTTGGGATGCGTAGTTCTTCTGTCGTTCTTATAGATGAACCCGAGAATAGCCTCCATCCGCATTGGCAGCAGGAGTTCATGGATTCGGTTTTTGGGATCGGTTCGCAAGCCCTAAAAAATGGCCATATCTTGGTCTGCACGCATTCTCCATTGATAGTGAGTGCCGCGTTAGATGGAAGCACTATTGTTGACTTGACCGACGAAGTTCCTTCGATTGAGGTTACCTCCTTTGGAGCCTCTTCAGACGAAGTCCTATTTTCGCAGTTCGGTGTTGGGTCCAGTCGCAATCGCGTCGTCGTGGACACTGTCCAACGCGCTGTGTCGATTGTGGAGCGCGGGGGCTTTAATAACCCAGAACTTGAGACGATCACGCCAGAGCTCAAAACTATTCGACTGGCGTTGAGGCCTGGCGACCCGCTCGTTGACGTCATCAATGCATTGTTGGGTGAGGACGATCTCCGATGAACATTGGTTTCGATAAGATTTCTCCTACCCCAAAGTACCCATTGGGCATAAATGCGGCTCAGCTATCATCCTACGACTGGAGCAGTAAAGCTGGGGTGGTATTGCAGTTTAAAACGGCTCTAAAAGCGGATCTGCGTACTGCCCAATTGGGTAGGTGCTGCTATTGCCGACGGATACTATTCGATGATATTTCTACTCATATCGAGCACTTTATCGAGAAGGCCCATTACCCCTTGTTCACGTTTGAGATAAGGAATCTCGCACTTTCATGTGGCACCTGCAATACACAGAAGAATGGCAATAACAAATTGCTTTTGTCATTGATAAAGAAAAGAGCAGAGCGGCAAGGCAAAGCGCCCTTGTCACGTTGTCCGACGTTAGCCCAAGAGCTTTCGCCAAATGCTACTTTGCCAAGCGATCCGCAGCATTATCGCTGGGTGCACCCGCACTTGGATAAATACTCGGAAAACATTCAGATTGAAAAGGGGTGGATATTTGTTGGGAAAACACTCAAAGGAAGTCGAACCATTCGAGGAGTAAGTCTGAATGCGCTCGCTCAGATTGAGCGCAGGGCACTCTTCGAGCGTTTGGCGACCAGAGGTGGAATGCTGTCAATATTAGTGGGATTTATTTCAGAACTGGAACAACATAAGGCAAAGGAGGTTGCTGCAGTGCTTGCGAGGGTATTGCGGCACCGTCGAAACTTGCCATCCCCATAACCTGAAAGGGCATTAGAGCGGGCAATATGAACTGGCCCGAGTTGTGTAGAAACTGCGCAGTCAACTCTGTGACCTACTACAGACGTTCATGAGTGAGGGGCTGAACGGCTGCAATGGCCGATTATGTAGATGCCTCGATTATGTTGAGCGTCCGGGGTAGCAAGCCGTAGATCCCAGTGTGCTCGAGCTTTTGCTTGCCGGGATAGGAGTCTGAGCTCGACATAATTTCAGCGCTCTCCTGAAGTGGAGTTTCTACTCCAGGAGACGCTCATGAACCCATCCGCCCAATCCCGGCGCACGCAACCTGCGTGCCCAGGCGCAGCCCTCTCCGATGCCATCGCCGACGAACTGCGGCGGTACGACGACCACTTGCATGACGTCCGTGGCCTTGCGGCAAGCACACGCCGCAACCATTGCCGCATCGTTGGTCTGTTGTTGCAGAAGAAGTTTGCCGGCGGCGTCATCGACATGGCCAGGCTGCACGCAGCCGATGTTCAGCGCTTCATCGCTCGGCAACTGGGAGACAGCCCCTCGCATTCTGCCGCTGCGCAAGTCGCAACCGCCTTGCGAAGCTACCTCCGCTATCGGACGATCTGCGGCGACTCGGTTGCCGGTCTGAGCGCAGTCATCTCCTCACCGGTGCAGTGGAACCTTGCAGTGCTGCCCCGCGCCCTCAAGCCGGACGAAGTTCAACGGCTGCTCGCCGCACTCCCTTATGGACGCAAGCCCCGGCGAGGTTATGCCATCGTCCGCTGCGCACTGGACATGGGGCTACGCGCTGGCGAGATCGCGAACCTGTCGATCGACGACATCGACTGGCGAGAAGGCACGGTCACGCTGAAGGGGACGAAGTCGCGACGGCGGGACGTCCTGCCGCTGCCGATGACCACCGGGCAAGCCTTGGCGGACTATTTGCAGCATGAGCGCCCGGCAACCCCAAGCCGGGCAATCTTCCTTTGCCGCCGCGACTCGCGGGACGTTCCGGTCACAACCTATGCGATTCAGAACGTGATCCGCCGGGCGTGCCAACGGGCCGGCTTGCCTGGTACAGGATCGCACGTTCTGCGGCATACGCTGGCGTGTCGCCTCGTCGAGAACGGCGGCTCACTCAAGGAAGTTGCTGATGTCTTGCGGCACCGGTCTCTGGAAACCTCCCGGATCTACGCGAAGCTCGACACGCCAAATCTCGCCGACGTTGCGCTGCCCTGGCCGGGGAGTGAATCATGAGCCGACGCCGAAGCCTGCAGGCCAGAATCGACGACTATCTGGCCGAACGCCGTCGTCAGGGTTTCCGTCTGCGCTCCGGTGACGCCTTCCTCTCCAGGTTTGCCCGCTTCGTGGCGGCCAAACGCCATCGTGGTCCGCTGACGGCCGAACTCATGGCCGAATGGGTGCGTACCGCCAAGGATGGCAATGGCGATGCAGGCACCTGGGCGCGCAGCTGGGGACGACTGCGGCACTTCATCTGTTACCTGCAGCAGTTCGAGCCGGATACCGAGGTGCCCGAGGCATCGCTCTTCGGTCCGGAACCCGGCCGCGTTGCACCCCACATCTACTATGACGACGAGATCGTCGAGTTGCTCGCGGCAGCACGCACACTCGGCCCCACTGGCAGCATTCGGCCCTTCACCTACGAAACCCTGTTCGGTCTGATGGCTTCGACCGGACTGCGCGTTTCCGAAGCCATTCACCTGCGCGATGCGGATGTCGACCTCAAGCGCGGGATGCTGACGATCCGGCAGACCAAGTTCGCCAAGTCCCGGCAACTGCCGATCCATCCGAGCACGGTCAAGGCGCTGGCTTGCTACCGAAGACAGCGCGAGAGGCATCTTCCGACGACGGCCGGCATGCCGTTCCTGATCAGCAGTCGCGGCCGCCGACTGGGGCTTCCGCTCGGCGATCGACAGGCACATCGCGTCTTTACGGGCCTGCGCGACAGCCTCGGCTGGATCAATCGTGGCGGACACGAGGCGCCCCGCTTGCACGACTTGCGCCACACCTTTGCCGTCAGGCGGTTGATCCGCTGGTATGCCGACGGTGCCGAGATCGACCAGAAGATGCTGGCCCTGGCGACCTACATGGGCCATGCCGAGATCTTCTACACGTACTGGTACCTCACCGGCGTTCCCGAGTTGATGGCGATCACAGCCGGGCGGTTCGAGCAATTCGCCGATCTCGCGGGAGACGATGATGCGTAGGCAAGCCAAACCACCGCCATCGTTTCCCGCGCTCGTACAAGCCTTCTTCGTCGAGCACCTGACACAACAACGCGCCCTCAGCCCGCGCACTGTGGCCGCTTACCGGGATGCCTTCATGCTCTTCCTGGGCTTTGCCGAAGTGCGCCTTGGCCGGTCGCCAGCGCAACTCACGCTGCCCGACATGACGCCCGATCTGATTATGGCCTTCCTCGACCATCTGGAACGCGATCGGCACAACTGCGTGCGTAGCCGCAATGCCCGTCTCGCGGCGCTGCGTTCGTTCCTGAAGTTCGCGGCGCACCGCGACGTGTCATCGCTGCAGGTGATTGAACATGCGCTCGGCGTTCCGTCAAAACGGTTCGAGCGCCCGATGCTCGGCTATCTGTCCCGGGAAGAGATGCTGGCGGTGATCGGAACGCCAGATGGGACGTGGTTCAGCCAACGGGATCATGTGTTGCTACTGATGCTCTACAACACCGGTGCGCGGGTTTCAGAGATCGTCGGCGTGAAGGTCGGCGATGTCGTACTCGACGATGCCGCCGCTTGTGTTCATCTGCATGGCAAGGGGCGCAAGCAGCGCAGCGTGCCGCTGTGGCGCTCAACCATCAGGGCGATCAGGGCTTGGCTTCGGCGAAATCCGCCGCTCGATTCGAACTCGCCGTTGTTGCCAAATCGCGATGGCCAAGCGATGTCGCGATGGACCGTGATGCAGCGACTGGAGCGCGCCGTCCAGGCGGCCGCGAAATCGTGCCCCGACTTGGCGGCACGTCACATCTCGCCTCACATGATTCGCCATACGACAGCAATGCACCTGCTGCAGGCCGGTGTCGACGTCAGCGTCATTGCGCTTTGGCTCGGCCATGAGAGCCCGGCAACGACGCACCAGTACGTCGAGGCTGATCTGGCGATGAAGGAGAGGGCGCTGGCCCGGCTTCACGAGCCAGAGGCCAAGCTCAGGCGCTATCGGGCACCCGACTCGCTGATCGACTTCCTGCGGACGCTATGATTATGTGGAGATCAAAATCCGCGCCTGCCGCCCCAGTCGGGCGGTTGGCGCACGACGCCCATGGCGGCTCAACATAATCGAGGCATCTACATAATCGGCCTTATGTGGATCTCCACATAAGGCCGACGAGGAGCCATCCATCCAAATCTGGGGGCCGACAGAACTACCGAATGGAGGAACTGATCTGGGAGCCTGCCGATCCATCGCGCCTAGGCACGGGGCATCGACACGGTCGACTTGCACTTGGCAATCAGGGGTGGCGACTACATGCCTCCCTCCCATCGGTAGCTGACCTCGGTTCGGAAACCTGCACCCTGGCCGTTCTGGCCCCGGGTGCAGGATCGAATGAACTTCAGCCATATGCCCGTCCCGCACGACCGTCCCAGTTTTCGAGTCATCTCACCGCGCCAGGCGGCAGGCACAGCTTTCTTGGGCTTGCTTGTCCCCAACCGCTGGGGAAAGGGATGTGGGAGATCCTGTGGATAAGCGATGGCAGGCCAAGTGGCAAGCCAGATCTACATGCTTGCCTATTCCTGAGGCAGTTACCCTGTAGATGGAGCGTAGGGATTGCAGAAGGCCCGTCGGGCCGGAACGCTTGGCCCTCCTGTGCGACAATCGGCCACCGAATTTCCCTCGCACGTTGATTGAATCGTCATGACCACCCGCCAAGCCCCCGAAATCTTCCAGATCCCGCTCGACGACCTCGACCCGGCGGGCCTGCCGCCGCGCTGCACGGCCGAGTTCGAGCAGGCGGTGATCGGGCGCTACGCGCTCGACTACGCGGCGCGCGGCTGGCAGGCCGTGGTGGCAGTCAACGATGCGTTCGTGCGCGTGGTCGCGGTCCCCGAGCGCGGGGTCGAGCCCAAGGCCTACGTGCTGGGGCTGCTGCAAAACGGCTTCCTGGAGGATGCGCTGCCGGTGCTCGAGGCGCTCGACGGCATGCTGGACGACGCCGAGATCGCCTACAGCCACGGGCTGTGTTTGTCCGAACTGGGGCGACCGGCAGAGGCGGTCGCCCCGCTGCAGCGGGCGCTCGAACTCGACCCCACGCACGCGAACGCGTTCATCGCGCTCGGGGTAGCGTTCGCGCGCACCGGGCGCGCCGATGAGGCGGTCAACGCGTTGCGCGACGCGGTCAAGGTCGAGCCGGAGAACGCCTTCGCGAAGCGCAACCTGGCGGCGGTGCTGATGCGCTCCGGTCGGGCGACCGAGGCGCTGCCGTTCTTCCGCCAGGCGGCCAGTCTGGCGCCGGCCGATCCGGGGGCGCAGCTCGGGCTTGCGCAGTGCCTGGAGGCGCTCGGGCCGTCGCACGTGAAGGAGGCGGCCGAGCAGTACAAGGCGGTGGTGAAGCGCTTCCCCGATCACCAGGCGGGCGAGATGGCCGAGGAGGCGCTCACGCGCATCGGTCACGACGAGCTGCGCGCGGCGGTCGACGGCGGGCTGCGCATGGATGCGGTGATGTACATGCAGGCAGCGCAGGACCGCTTCGCCAAGCTCGACCAGGCGAAGGTCGGGCAGATCGTGATGGAGATCGCGCTGCTCGGCCGCAACGGGCTCGAGATCAACAAGCCGGCGGTGCGCTACACGCTGCAGAACCTCGAAGGCGAGTTCTCCGGCCTGGCGCTGCTGGCGTACATGCACGTGGGCTTTCGGATGTTCGACCCGAAGGGCGACGCCGGGACCGGGCTCGATCGCGAATACGAGGCGGCGGTGAAGATGCGCCGCGAGCGCTGAACCCGGCGAGGACCCCGACATGAGCCAGCTCCCCGAACGCTACCGGGCGGCGATCGCGCCGCTGATCGACAAGGCGCGCGAACTCCTCGAGCAGGGCGAGGAACTCGTGCCGATGGCCTTCGTCGGCAACTTCACCACCGGGGCCACGATCCCCACGGCGCTCGTCATGCGCTCGCCGGGCGACAAGGACGCAGCGGCGCGCGCGGTGAAGATGCTCGCCGAGCAGCTCGACGCCGA
Organism: Thauera sp. WH-1; assembly: GCF_047806685.1. Classification (NCBI taxonomy): domain Bacteria; kingdom Pseudomonadati; phylum Pseudomonadota; class Betaproteobacteria; order Rhodocyclales; family Zoogloeaceae; genus Thauera; species Thauera sp. WH-1. The sequence goes on along the minus strand of NZ_JBLQGP010000019.1, from coordinate 1,287 downwards.
CTTCGTCTTCGTGCTGATCGAGGCCTACAGCCTGCGTGCCGACAAGGTTGCCCGCTACGAGGAGATCCTCGACGAGTACGGCTCGCTGGCCGACTGCCCGGCGAGCTGGCGGATCGACGTGGTGAGCCTGTCGCTCGAGACCCGCCACGGCGTGTGGGTCGCCCAGGTGCCGATCAGGCCGAAGGGGATCAGCAAGAAGAAGCGCACGATCGGGGTTCCCGAGTTCCGGCATTACACCGACGTGCAGGGGCGGTTCACGGATCTGCTGCCGGTGAAGGAAGGCGAGGGCGGGCCTTCCGGCACCCTACACTGAGGCCACCGGGGAGGGCGCGCGCATGTGTGGTCGTTACGCCCTCTACGGTCCGGTGTCCCGCCTGCGCGAGGCGTTCGACGCGGTGCCCGAAGGCTTCGACTTCGATCCGCGCTGGAACGCGGCGCCGATGCAGTGGCTGCCGGTGGTGCGCCAGCGGGCGAACGGCGAGCGGGTGATCCACCGCCTGCGCTGGGGCCTGGTGCCGTCGTGGGCGAAGGACGAGGCGATCGCCACCAGGTTGATCAACGCGCGCGGCGAGTCGGTCGCCGAGAAACCTTCGTTCCGGGAGGCGTTCCGCCGCCGGCGCTGCATCGTGCCGGCGAACGGCTTCTATGAATGGCAGCAGCTCAGTGACCGGCAGGGTGGCGGCAAGCAGCCGTTCTACATCCATCCGGTCGGGGGTGAGTTCTTCGCGCTCGCCGGGCTGTGGGAGCGCTGGACGAGGCCGGCCGACGGGGAGGAGCTCGACACGTTCACGATCGTCACCACCGAGGCCAACGCGGCGATGCGGCCGTTGCATGACCGCATACCGGTGATCCTGGCGCCGGGGGATTGGTGGGCTTGGTTGAACGGGGCGACTGCGGCCGAGCAGGTGCAGGGGCTGGTGCGGCCGTGTCCCGAGGCGGCGCTGGCGGTGTATGCGGTGGGTAGGGCGGTCGGCAACGTGCGCAACGAAGGCGCCGGGTTAATCCAGCCGCTCGTCTAGCTGCTCTGCTTTCCGTCGCTCGCAAGTTGCGCGTGATTATCGAGTATCAATGGCCCCATCCAGGCCGCCAGTCACGCGGCAGCCGAGCTGCCGTCGGCGCGTTCTCATTGTGGGAGAATCCATGCCGTCATCCTCAACAACAAGCACACCCGATGGCGCAAATATCCCCGGCTCTGGAGACCCTCCGGCATGATGCCGGCCTGTACCGCGAGCTTGATGTTCTGGACCGTCTGCAGCAGTCGCTGCCTGGCGGTTACGAGGTCTTCCA
>NZ_JBLQGP010000018.1:0-90161 GCF_047806685.1 Thauera sp. WH-1 | reverse complement strand
GGACTTCGCGCAGCTCTTCTCGAAGCTGGTGGCCGCCGCGCCGGCGCCGATCGGGCTCGGCGCGGGGCCGTACAAGGGCTGAATGCCCACCATCCACGGCAGACACATGCCGCTCCCCCAACACCAACAGGACCTACAACGATGAGCACCCAGAACGCCCCCCTGACCGACGCCGCCACCAGCCACCTCATCCGCCTCAAGGTGAATGAGCTCGACGTGCAGGTGCACTACAACGACTGCGGCACCGGCGAGCAAACCGTCGTCATGCTGCACGGCTCCGGCCCCGGCGCCACCGGCTGGGCCAACTTCCACCGCAACGTCGACGCCTTCGTCGGCGCCGGCTACCGCGTGGTGCTGATGGACTGCCTGGGCTGGGGCAAGAGCGACCCGATCGTGTGCACCGGCTCGCGCTCCGACCTCAACGCCCAGACCCTGAAGGCGCTGCTCGACGCCCTCGGCCTCGACAAGGTGCACATCGTCGGCAACTCGATGGGCGGCCACAGCGCGGTCGCCTTCGCCCTCTCCAACCCGACCCGCGTCGGCAAGCTGATCCTGATGGGCGGCGGCACCGGCGGCCCGAGCCAGTTCGTGCCCATGCCCACCGAAGGCATCAAGCTGCTGCAGGGGCTGTATCGCGAGCCGAGCATCGAGAACCTGAAGAAGATGATGAGCGTCTTCGTCTTCGACCCCAGCAGCATGACCGAGGCGCTGTTCCAGGCGCGGCTGGACAACATGCTGGCGCGCAAGGACCACCTCGAGAACTTCGTCAAGAGCCTGGCCGCCAACCCCAAGCAGTTCCCCGACCAGGGCCCGCGCCTGGGCGAGATCAGCGCGCCGACGCTGGTGATCTGGGGCCGCGACGACCGCTTCGTGCCGATGGACGTCGGCCTGCGCCTGATCTGGGGCATGCCCAACGCCGAGCTGCACATCTTCAACCGCTGCGGCCACTGGGCGCAGTGGGAGCACGCGGACAAGTTCAACCGCATGGTGCTCGACTTCCTGGCGCACTGACCCCCGCCGCCTCGCATCGCCAGCGGCGGCACCCGCCGCGCCTGGCGATGCATTTCGCGTGTGCGCCACCCGTCCCCCGATCGGCAACGCCGCGCGTTAAATCCACGCCGCCGGGTGCTATCCTTCGGGCGCTTGCCCGCCCCCTCCTCAGACCGGGCGTCATCTCCCGATTGGTATGGATCCGCCCGCCCCCCGTTCGCGCTTGCACTCGTCGGCGACGAGCCCCCTCCTGCTCTTCGCATGCTACTGGCTGGCCTGGCAGACCTCGGCCCTCTTCGAGCTCCAGCCCCATGTCAGCGCGCTGTACCTGTCTGCCGGGCTGACCACCGCAGCCGGCATGATCGGCGGCTGGCGCGTCCTGCCCTGGGCCTTCCTCGCCATCCTCACCGTGCGTCAACTCGGCGTGGGTGGCGGGCTGCTGCATGAGATCGACTGGGGCGGCGCGTTGCGCCAGGTGCTCTGCTACGGCGGTGCCGGGCTGCTGCTGCGCCTGCGCTGGCGCGACCAGCCCGCCCGACTGAGCTTGCCCGCCGCGCTCTACTTCGTCGCCGTCAGCCTGGGGGCGGTGACGCTGTCGGCGATCACGACCCTGTTCATCCCGCCGTTCCGGTCCTTACCCGCGGACGAACTCGGTGCGGTGTTCCTTGCGTTCTGGGGCGGCGATTTCGCCGGTGTGCTGCTCGGCGTGCCCGCGCTCACACTGGTGTGGAACCTGCTGTGGCGGCAGCGCCTGCCAGCCTCCGCCCCCGACGACGACGCCCTTGGCCGCTGCCACGGCCTGCCGTCAACGTGGGGCCTGTTCGGGCTCGCAATCCTCGTGGCGCTGGCCGTGCTCGGCCTGCCGCAGTTGCTCGGGGTGGACGTGCGGCTCTCGGTGCTGGTGCTGTTCCCGGTATTGCTGGCGGGGCTCACGCAGGGCGTGCTGGTCGGCTATCTGAGCGCGGCCCTTGTCTGCGCGCTGCTGGTCGTCGGCGAACGTGTGCTGGCGCTGCCGGCCGCCACCGCCACCGAACTGCAGCTGCTGCTGGCGATGAGCTCGGCCACCGCGCTGCTGGCCGGCGCGGCGCACGACGATCGTCACTTTGCCTGGCGCCTGGCGAGCCGCGACCCGCTCACCGGCCTCGCCAACCGCCACCGCTTCCAGGAGCAGCTCGACCACGAGCTGCTGCGCGCCCCGCGCAGCGGCGGCATGGTCGGCCTGATGTACATCGACCTCGACGGTTTCAAGGCGGTAAACGACCGCCTCGGCCATCATGCCGGCGACGCCCTGTTGCAGCAGGTCGGCGCCCGCCTGCGCGAATGCGTGCGCGTCAGCGACACCGTGGCGCGGCTGGGCGGCGACGAGTTCGCGATCATCCTGCCTGCCCTGCATCAGGCGCAGGATGCGCTGCACATCGGTGAAAAGCTGCTCGCCCACCTCGCCGAGCCCTACGCCCTCGACGCCGACACCGCGCGCATCTCGGCCAGCATCGGCTTCGCCCTGCACCCACAGGGGGGCCGCAACGCCACCGAGCTGATCCACCACGCCGACCGGGCGATGTACGAGGCCAAGCGCCTCGGCCGCAACCGCATCCTGCACCACGAGGCGGGCGGCGCCGGCTGAGCGTTCCGCGCCTGCCCTTGCCCGATCTCGCTGTCGGCGCCGCCGAGTCTGTCCACCTGGTGGACAGTGCCCAGACCGCCTTTGAGGCAACTCGGCAGAAATCCGCACGATAGGCGCCTCACCCCATGCGATGCCCGCTCGTGGCGCCGCCTGCCGGCCTCAGCTGCTGGCCACGGAACGGTTGGTGATGATGCGGGCATCGACCACGGCGTAGCCCTCCGGATAGGCGATCACCGGGTTGAGGTCGAGCTCCGACAGCTGCGGATAGGCGCTGACGATGCTCGACACCTTGAGCAGCAGGTCGACCAGCGCCGCCTTGTCCACCGGCAACTCGCCGCGCACGCCGGCGAGGATCTTGCGCCCCTTGAGCTGGCCGACCATGGCCTCGGCGTCGTGGCGAGACAGCGGGATGGCGCGGAAGGCGACGTCCTCCAGGATCTCGACGAAGATGCCGCCCAGACCGAACATCAGCACCGGCCCGAAGATCGGATCGCGCACCACGCCGATGATGACCTCGGTGCCCTTCCGCGCCATCGGTGTCACCAGCACGCCGCGGATGTCGGCGTTGGCGTCGTAGGCGCGGCAGCTCGTCATGATCTGGTCGTAGGCCGCGCGCAGCGCCGCCTCGCCGACCAGGTTGAGCTTGACGCCACCGGCGTCCGACTTGTGCAGGATGTCCTTCGACACCACCTTCATCGCCAGCGGCTGCTGGCCGAACTTGGCGATCGCCGCGCCGAGCTCGTCGGCATTGTGGGCGACGACTTCCTCGGCCACCGCGATGCCATGCTCGCGCAACAGGGTCTTGGCCTCGAACTCGTAGAGGTCACGGCCCTCGTTCTGCGCGCGCGCGAACATGGCCTGCATGCTCTCGAGTGGGGTGACCCCCACCTGCAGCGGCTGACCGTGCTGGTGCTGCAGGTAGATGCCGCGCTCGGCCAGGGCCTGCAGCACCTTCACCGCGTGCTCGATGGACGAATACACCGGCAGCCCGGCCTCGTGCAGGCGGCGCAGCGCCGGCGGCTTGACCGGCGCATACAGGCTGTAGATGACCAGCGGCTTGCCGCAGCGGCGGGCGAGCTCGATCATGGCTTCGGCCGCGCGCATCTCGCCGCCGAGCAGAGACTCGGCGAAGCGGGTGTGGTAGCCGCCGAACATGCCGACCAGGAACACCGCATCGACGTTGTCGTCCTCGGCGACGATCTCCATGCAGCGCGCGAGCACCTCGGGGTCGCTGTCCGAGGTGCCGGCGACGTCGATCGGGTTGGCCAGCGAGGCCTGCGCGAACAGGATGTCGGCCAGGCGCTTGCGCGTGGCCGCCGACAGCTCGGCCAGCTCCAGCCCGGCATCGGACAGGCGGTCCGAGGTGATCGTGGCCTGGCCGCCGCCGTCGGCGATCACCGCCACCCGCCGCCCGCGCGCCTGCTGCATCAGCGCCAGACCTTCGGCCACCGGCAGGATCTGGTCGGAGTGGCGCACCACGCTCACGCCCACCTGCTTGAGCAGGTCGACGGTCATCTCGTAGCTGCCGGCGAGCGCGCCGGTGTGCGAGCTGGCGGCCTTCTTGCCGAGCTCGGTGGCGCCCGACTTGTACACCACCACCGGCTTCACCGGCGTGATCTCGCGCGCCGCCTGCAGGAAGCGCTGGCCGTCGCGAAAGCCCTCCACGTACAGCGTGGCGACGCGGGTGTGCTCTTCCTCGCCGAGGTAGCGCAGGTAGTCGTTGAAGCCGATGTCGGTCTGGTTACCGGGGCCGACGTAGGTCGAGAAGCCGACATGGCCGTTGTGCTCGGCCTCCAGCACTAGCGCCAGCAGCATGTTGCCCGACTGCGAGATGAAGCCGATGTCGCCCGCCTTCACGTTGCGCAGGTCGAGCAGGTTCACGTTCTTGTGCAGGTTGAACATGCCCGAGGTGTTGGGGCCGATGATGCGCACGCCGCCGGCGCGCGCGGCCTCCAGCACCTGCTGCTCGAGCTTCGCGCCTTCGGGCCCGGTCTCGCGAAAGCCGCTGGCGAGGATCACCGCGCCCTTCACCCCCTTGCGCCCGCATTCGGCCATCAGCCCGGGGATCGTTGCGGCTGGGGTGCAGATCAGCGCCAGATCCACCGGGCCGGGGATGTCGTCCAGACTGGCGTAGGTCGGCACGCCGAGGATCTCGGGCACCTTGGGGTTGAGCGGGTAGATCCTGCCGCGGTAGTTGCCCTTGATGAGGCCGACCATGGCCTTGTAGCCGCGCTTGGTGGGGTCGGCGGAGGCGCCGACGATGGCGATCGCGTCGGGCGCGAGGAAGTCGTGCAGCGGGCTCTTGTGGGTCGGCGTGGAGGCAGATTGGGTCGGTGCCTGGGTCGCAATCTCGGTCATCGTGTCATTCCCCCTTGAAGACGGGTGTGCGCTTCTCGGCGAAGGCGTCGACGCCTTCCTGCCAGTCCTTGGTCGTGCCGACGAACATCATGCCCTCGAGCTCGGCGGTGAGACAGGCGTCCAGCGTGCGCTCGGCGGACAGGTTCAACTGCTCCTTGGCGAGCTGCATCGAGAACGGGGCCTTGCTCGCTACCTTGAGCGCGAACTCGCGCGCCGCGGCGAGGAACCCCTCGTCGGGGAACACGCGGTTGGCCAGGCCGATGCGCACCGCCTCCTCGCCCTTGATGCGCTCGCCGAGGAAGACCAGCTCGCGCGCCTTGGCCAGCCCGACCAGGCGCGGCAGCAGCCAGGTCACGCCGCCACCGAGGAAGTTGCCGATCGAGATCTCGGGCAGGCCGATCTGGGCGCTCTCGGCCATCAACATGAAGTCGGAGGCGATCGCGATCTCGGCACCGGCGCCGAGCGCGTAGCCATTAACGGCGGCGATCACCGGCGTCTTCATGTGCAGCAGGCGGTGGCAGGCGTCCTGCTCGCCCTTGAGGTACTGGCGGCGGTCGAAGGCGGTGCGGCCGACCTTGTGCGCCTTGAGGTCGGCGCCGACACAGAAGGCGCGGCCTTCGCCGGTGATCAGCACGACGCGGGCATCGCCATCGGCCTCGGCGCGGGTGAGCGCGTCGTTGAGTTCGTCGTAGAGCTGCTGGGTGACGGCGTTGAGGCGCTGCGGGCGGTTGAGACGGATCTCGGCGATGCCGTCGGTGAGGTCGTAGAGAATGGTTTCGTAGCTCATGGTGTGGAGTGGGCCCTTGTTGTGGTTGGAGGGGGGTCGGACTTGCGCATCAGCACCACATCCTTGCCCGGCACCTCGCACTGCCAGCCGAAGCGACGTGCGAGGTGATGGAAGGTGGCTTCGCGATAGAACACCACATGGGTGGGATCGCGACGGTAATGCCAGGCGGCGAAGCGCGCGTCGTCGGTCTGGAAGCAGGTCATGATGCCCAGCCAGCCGCCGGGGCGAAGCAGCGCGTCGAGGCGGGCAAACTCGGTGGCCGGCGCATGAAAATGCTCGACCACCTCGGTGCAGGTGATGAAGTCGTAGCGGCGACCGAGGGCGTCGGCATCGGGCGCAAAGAAGGGGTCGTACACGCTCACCGCATGACCGGCCGCGCGCAGCAGCGCAGCCAGTGCCGGGCCGGGCCCACAGCCGAAGTCCAGGCCTTCGCTCGCGGGCGCAATCCGCGCCAGCAGCGGGCCGGCCAGACGCTGCAGGAAGCGCCGGTAGCCGGCGTCGGCGGGGTCATTGCGGTGGAGCAGGTATTCCGCGCGCTCGACAGCGGCCGTGGGTCGTTGCGCAGGCGACAGGAAGGTCGCTTCGCACACGTCACAGCGCAGGTAGTCCCGCCCATCCACATGCATCAAGATGCGCGGCACGGCGTCGAGGCAGACCGGGCAGGCAGGCAGTGCCGACCCGGGAGCTTGCGGACTCATGCCGGCATTGTACGCAGTCGGGCGCGCGATGCCCACGACGGATCCGGCCCTGGCCAGGCGCCGGGCGCGGACACGGCGGTGGACAGCGGCCACCCCGATGGCCAAGAATCGCGCCTGCACTTTTCTCCCCACCAGAGGGCCTGACATGACCTACCCCAACACCCAACTGCTGATCGACGGCCAGTGGCGCGATGCGCTCGACGGCCGCAGCCTGCCCGTCTTCAACCCCGCCACCGACGCCGAAATCGGCCGCGTCGCCCACGCCGGCATTGCCGACCTCGACCTCGCGCTCGCCGCCGCGCAGCGCGGCTTCGAGACCTGGCGCAAGACCCCGGCCATCGAGCGCGCCAGGATCATGCGCCGCGCGGCCGGCCTGATGCGCGAGCGCGCGGCCGACATCGCCCGCCTGCTGACCCAGGAGCAGGGCAAGCCGCTACCCGAGGCGAAGATCGAAGCGCTCGCCGCGGCCGACATCATCGAATGGTTCGCCGACGAAGGCCTGCGCGTCTACGGCCGCATCGTGCCGGCGCGCAACCTCGCCGCGACGCAGATGGTGCTCAAGGACCCGGTCGGCCCCGTCGCCGCGTTCACGCCGTGGAACTTCCCGATCAACCAGGTGGTGCGCAAGGCGGCCGCCGCGCTGGCCACCGGCTGCTCGATCCTGGTCAAGGCGGCCGAAGAGACGCCCGCCGCGCCCGCCGCCCTGGTACGCGCCTTCGTCGATGCAGGCGTGCCGGCGGGGGTGATCGGCCTGGTCTATGGCACACCGGCGGAGATCTCGAACTACCTCATCACCCACCCGGTGATCCGCAAGATCACCTTCACCGGCTCCACCCCGGTCGGCAAGCAGCTCGCCGCGCTCGCCGGCCAGCACATGAAGCGGGTGACGATGGAGCTCGGCGGCCACGCCCCGGTGATCGTGTGCGAAGACGCCGACATCGAGCTGGCGGTGAAGGCCTCGGCCGCCGCCAAGTTCCGCAACGCTGGCCAGGTCTGCATCTCGCCCACCCGCTTCCTGGTCCATGACAGCGTGCGCGCCGACTTCACGGCCGCAATGACGAAGTATGCCGCGGGGCTGAAGGTCGGCGACGGCCTGGCCGAAGGCACGCAGATGGGGCCGCTCGCCAATCCGCGTCGCACGGTGGCGATGGCCGACTTCATGCAGGACGCGGTCGCGCGCGGCGCCACCGTGGCCGCTGGCGGCGAGCGCATCGGCAGCACCGGCAACTTCTTCGCCCCCACCGTGCTCGCCGACGTGCCGCTGGACGCGAGGGTGTTCAACGAGGAGCCCTTCGGCCCGGTGGCGGCGATCCGCGGCTTCAGCACCATGGACGAGGCGATCGCCGAGGCCAACCGCCTGTCCTTCGGGCTGGCCGGCTACGCCTTCACGCGCTCGCTCAAGCATGCGCACCTGCTCGCCCACGAGCTGCAGGTCGGCATGCTGTACGTGAACCAGCCCGCCACGCCGAGCGCCGAGATGCCCTTCGGCGGGGTCAAGGATTCGGGCTACGGCACCGAAGGCGGGCCGGAGGCGCTCGACGCCTACCTCAACACCCGCGCGGTGACGGTGATGAACGTCTGAGCCTGAGCCCGCACTGATAGACGAAGCGGGCGGCTGCGCAAGATGCACAGCCGCCCGCTTCGCTTTTCGTCAGCCGCGCGCGTGCCCTGCGCTCAGAAATGCCACTCCATCTGGAAGGTCGGCGCATTGGTGTCGATGCCCGCCTTCTCGACGCCATTGGCATAGGCGTGATTGCCGAACTTGTTGCGCCAGTACTCGTAACCGACCCCCATCAGGAAGGTGTTCTTCTTCCCCCAGGCCATCTGGCCCACATCCACCATCAGCGAGGCGCGCATCAGGGTCTCGGTGCGGGTCTTCACGCCGGCGTAGTCCCTGCCCTTTTCGCCATTGATGTTGATGAAGCCCTGGAACTTCAGCGGCACGGAAGCGGCATTGAAGGGGATGCCCCAGGCCGCGCTGAGGATCCACTGCGGATCGAAGCTGACCTCGGTCTTCGGGCAGGGGTCGAAGCCACCCGGCGTGGCCGGCTCCAGCCCGCAGCGGTTCCATTCCTTGCCGACCAGCAGGCTGAGGTCGAGGAAGCCGGGGACGTCGAACTTCAGCGTCGGCCCGAGCACGAGCAGGCGCTTGCGCGGCGAGAACGCGGTGTTCTTGCTGTTGAGGTCGAAGCCGGCGGTGACGGCCAGCTCCTTCACCGGGCCGAAGGCGAACGACTTGTCGAGGACCTTGCCCAGATGCACCTGATGACGGTAGGTGAGGTAGAACTCGGTGGCGCCACTGCCGCCGCCGCTGGCCGGATCGGTCTTGTCGGACTGCAGCATGTCCAGGCTCACGAAGTTCTGCCCCGCCGAATACCCGCTGGCATGGGTGAACTGCAGCACGTGCTTCTCGACGTCCCGGCTATTGGTGGGCTCGCGGAACTCGGTCCCGTAGCGGTAGCCGAGGTAGGTATCGCTCCAGGTCGCGGCATGGCCGACCGCCGGCAGGGCGGCAAGCAGGCAGGTCGCGGTGAGCGCCTTCAGGTGTTGATCGGGTCTTGTCACTTTCTGTCTCCGGATGGGTCCCTGGTGATGGCGACGGCACTTGTGCACCGTTCTGCGCGTCAATGTATCGGGCGGCCCAGCGGCAGTTCTGCGACGTCTCTTATAGTGCGCATCAGGGAAGCGCGATAAGCATCGCAGCGTGGCGCAATCCGCACCCTGCTGCGGCGATTGCCGTGTATGGTGAAGGGCCTGCCGCACGGGCTGCACCGGGGCATTGCCTCGTCTGGAGGAGAAACACCATGAGCGACACCATCACGGCCACCGCAGGACTGCCAACCGAAGCCGAAATGCTGGCGGCCCCGGCCGACGACTACATGTGCGCCCGACAGCTGGCGTTCTTCCGCGACAAGCTCATCCGTGAGCGCGACGCCCTGCTCGACTCGGCCCATCGCACCACGCTGCACCTGCAGGAATTCGAAAGCACGCCGGATCCGTCTGACCGTGCCTCGCTGGAAGAGGACCACACGCTGGAGCTGCGTGTGCGCGACCGCGAGCGCAAGATGCTGCACAAGATCGACGAGGCGCTGGCGCGGATCGACAACGGCAGCTACGGCTGGTGCGAGGACAGTGGCGAGCCGATCGGCATCGCCCGCCTGCTCGCACGGCCCACGGCCACGCTCAGCGTCGAGGCGCAGGAGATCCACGAGGCGCGACGCAAGATGCGCGGCGGCTGAATGAGCGGTGACGGCAAGGCTGCCGCGGGTCAGGTCGCAAGGCAGCCGACGATCGAATCGATCCTGCTCACCGCTGCCCGCGTATGCACCTTCGACGGTCAGCGTGCGCTGACCAATGCCAGCGGCTTCTTCTTCGCGCGTGAGGACCGGCTGTTTCTGGTCACCAGCCGCCATGTGCTGCACGACCAGGCCAGCAAGCACTTCCCGGACCGCATCGAGATCGAGCTTCACGACGACGCCGACAATCTGGCGCACTCGACCGGCTTCTCGATCCCGCTCTACCGCGACGGACGCAGCATCTGGCGCCAGGGCACGGACTCTGCCGGCGAGATCGACGTCGCCGTGATCGAACTGGAGCGCACGGCCCTGCCGGCCAGCGCGGCCTACCGCGCGTTCACGCCGGCCCACCTGCTCGGGCACTTCGATCAGGTCGAGGTCGGCAGCTCGCTACTGGTGGTGGGTTTCCCGCTCGGCTTTCATGACACGCTCCACCACATGCCGGTGGTGCGCCAGGCGGCGATCGCCTCGTCCTTCGGCCTGCGCTTTCAGGGCATGGGCTACTTCCTCACCGACGCCCGCACCCACCGCGGCACCAGCGGGGCGCCGGTAGTGATGCGCAGCCCGAGTGTAGACCCGCGCCACGGCGACCTGCCCTGGCTGTTGCTCGGCGTGCATTCGGCCCGACTCGACGTCGGTACGCGCGACCTCAAGCTGGACGAGGCCCTGGGCCTGAACTGCGCCTGGTACGCCGACATCCTGATGACGCTGACAGAGGAGTGAGGCGCGGCTCCGGGCCTGCCTCGCTCACACGGCCAGCGCCTCGCGCACGCCGTCGCGGTCCATGTCATCCCCTGCACCGCGCATGACGATTTCGCCGCGCTCCATGACCAGGTACTGGTCGGCGAGCGCGCGGGCGAAATCGTAGTACTGCTCGACGAGCAGGATCGCCATCTCGCCGGTTTCGGCCAGGCTGCGGATGGCGCGCTCGATGTCCTTGATGATCGAGGGCTGGATGCCTTCGGTGGGCTCGTCCAGAATCAGTAGCTTGGGGCCGAAGGCGAGCGCACGACCGATGGCGAGCTGCTGTTGCTGGCCGCCCGAGAGGTCGCCACCACGCCGGCCCATCATCTGCCTGAGCACCGGGAACATGTCGAAGATCCGCGGCGGAATCGCGCTGCCGCGCGGCCGGGTCGCCAGGCCCATCAGCAGGTTCTCCTCGACGGTGAGGCGGGGGAAGATCTCGCGCCCCTGCGGCACGAAGCCGATGCCGGCGGCGACGCGCTTGTAGGACGGCGCGCGGGTGATGTCCCGGCCGTCGAAGGCGATGCTGCCGCTGGCGGCGGGCACCAGGCCCATCAGCGTCTTAAGCAGCGTGGTCTTGCCCACGCCATTGCGCCCGAGCAGCGTCGTGACCTTGCCGACGGGCACCTCGAAGGACAGGCCGCGCAGGATGTGGCTGCCGCCGTAGTACTGGTTGAGCTGATCCACTTTCAGCATCTGATTTTCTCCTGCTGGTCACATTGGGGTACTAAGCAGCCGGCTGCACGGGGCATTCCTTCCTAAGGCTGCGGAACTCGCCCTTCGGGCTCAGACAGTCCTCGCCTTCTCCAGGAACGCCCCGCACATCCGGCTTGGCGTGATTGCTTGCTCGCGCTAACGCCCCAGATAGACCTCGATCACCCGCGGATCCGCCTGCACCGTCGCAAGGTCCCCCTCCGCCAGCACCGAGCCCTCACACAGCACCGTGACCTTGCCGCCGAGCGCCTCGACGAAGGCCATGTCGTGCTCGACCACCACCAGCGAGTGCTTCCCGGCCAGGCTCACGAACAGCTCGGCGGTGCGCGCCGTCTCGTCGTCGGTCATGCCGGCGACCGGCTCGTCGAGCAGCAGCAGGCGCGGCTCCTGCATCAGCAGCATGCCGATCTCCAGCCACTGCTTCTGGCCGTGCGACAGCAGCCCGGCGGGGCGATCGGCGGCGCTGTCGAGGCGGATCTGGCGCAGCACGTCGGCGATGCGGTCGCGCTCGTCGTCGATGAGGCTGGCGAACAGCGTGCGGCGCACGCGCTTGTCCGCCTTCATCGCCAGCTCGAGGTTCTCGAACGCGCTGTGCTGCTCGAAGATGGTCGGCTTCTGGAACTTGCGGCCGATGCCGGCGTGGGCGATCTCGGGCTCGGTCAGGCGGGTGAGGTCGATGGTCTGGCCGAAGAAGGCCTTGCCCGAGTCGGGCCGGGTCTTGCCGGTGATGACGTCCATCATCGTCGTCTTGCCGGCGCCATTGGGACCGATGATGCAGCGCAGCTCGCCGGCATCGATGGCGAGGCTGAGCTTGTTCAGGGCGCGAAAGCCGTCGAAGCTCACCGTGATGTCATCGAGGTAGAGGATGACGTTGTGCGACAGGTCGAGCTCGCCCGGGCGCACGAGGTGGCCGGTGGTGGCCTCGCCCTCCCAGTGCTCGCGCTGGTTCTCGCGCTCGGCGCCAAGACGGGCGGCCTCGCTTTCGATCTCGAGGGTGGGGATCATGCGCGTGCTCCCTTGGCGGTGGTCCCGGTAACCGGGGTAGGGATCGGGCTCCCAGCGTCCATGCTCGCGGCGGTCGGCGGCGAGGCCGGCGGCGCGGCCTGAGTGTCGTCCAGCACGGCGGTGCTCCGGCGCGCGCGCAGCGAGCGCCACAGGCCGACCACGCCATTGGGCAGGTACAGCGTCACCGCAATGAACAGGAAGCCGAGGAAGAAGGGCCAGTACTCGGGCATCGTGACGGTGAAATAGCTCTTGGCCAGATTGACGATGCCCGCACCGAGCACCGCCCCCACCAAGGTGCCGCGCCCGCCGACCGCGACCCACACCGCGATCTCGATCGAGTTCGCCGGGCTCATCTCCGACGGGTTGATGATGCCGACCTGGGGCACGTACAGCGCGCCCGCCAGCCCGCACAGCATGGCCGACAAGGTCCACATGAAGAGCTTGTAGTGCAACGGGTTGTAGCCGATGAACATGACCCGGCTCTCGGCGTCGCGGATCGCCGCCAGCACGCGGCCGAAGCGCGAGGTGACGAGGTAGCGGCCGAGGATCAGGCAGGCGATCAGCAGCGCGGCCGACAGCGCGAACAGCACCACCCGCATCTCCGGCGAGGTGATGCTATAGCCGAGGATGCGCTTGAAATCGGTGAAGCCGTTGTTGCCGCCGAAGCCGGTCTCGTTGCGGAAGAACAGCAGCATCGCCGCATAGGTCAGCGCCTGGGTGATGATGGAAAAATACACCCCCTTGATGCGCGAGCGGAAGGCGAACCAGCCGAACACGAAGGCGACCAGCCCCGGCGCCGCGACGGCGAGGAACAGCGCCCAGGCGAAGGAGTCCGAGCCCGCCCAGTACCACGGCAGCGTCTTCCAGTCGAGGAAGACCATGAAGTCGGGGATGTCGGCGCCGTAGCTGCCGTCGCGCCCGATCTGGCGCATCAGATACATGCCGAAGGCGTAGCCGCCGAGAGCGAAGAACAGCCCGTGGCCGAGCGACAGGATGCCGGCATAGCCCCAGATGAGGTCCATCGCCACCGCGACGACCATGTAGCACAGGATCTTGCCGAGCAGGCTGACGGTGTAGGCCGACACGTGCAGCGGATGGGATTCCGGCAGCACGAGGTGCGCGAACGGAATGCCGACCCAGGTGATGGCGGCGAAGACCGCCAGCGCGATCCAGCCCGCGCGCGGCATGCTCTGGAAGAGTCTGATCGTGAATGGGGTGCGCATGCCGTCCTCAGCTGTCTGCGAAGCGGCCCTTGAGGGCGAAGATGCCCTGCGGACGCTTCTGGATGAAGGCGATGATGAAGACCAGCACCAGGATCTTGGCGATCACCGCGCCCGCCCAGCCCTCGAGGAACTTGGCGACGATGCCCAGCCCGAGCGCCGCCCACACCGCACCGGCGAGCTGGCCGACGCCACCGAGCACGACCACCATGAAGGCATCGACGATGTAGCCCTGCCCCATCGCCGGGCCGACGTTGGCGATCTGCGACAGCGCCAGCCCGCCCAGGCCGGCGACCCCCGAGCCGATGGCGAAGGCCAGGGTGTCGACGCGCGCGGTCGGCACGCCGACGCAGCCCGCCATTGGCCGGTTCTGGGTGACGGCGCGCACGAACATGCCCAGCCGCGTCTTCTGCATCATCAGCCAGATCAGCAACAGCACGAAGGCGGCGAAGCCGAGGATGACGATGCGGTTGTAGGGCAGTACCCCGCCGCCGGCCAGCTCGATGCCGCCCGACATC
The DNA here is from genome assembly GCF_047806685.1 of Thauera sp. WH-1. Classification (NCBI taxonomy): domain Bacteria; kingdom Pseudomonadati; phylum Pseudomonadota; class Betaproteobacteria; order Rhodocyclales; family Zoogloeaceae; genus Thauera; species Thauera sp. WH-1. The sequence continues at coordinate 76,207 of NZ_JBLQGP010000018.1, read as the reverse complement.
CAGGACGGGTTGGCCAGCTCCAGGTTCTGCGGACCGAAGCTCACGCGCGCGGCCTGGATCAGCACCAGCGACAACCCCCAGGTGGCGAGCAGGCTCTCCAGCGGACGGCCGTAGAGGTGGCGCAGCACCAGGCGCTCCATGACGATGCCGACGATCGCCGCAGCGAAGAAGGCGGCCGGGATCGCGGCCAGCACGTAGAAATCGAGGTACTGCGGGAAGTGACTGCGGAACACGCCCTGCACGACGAAGGTGGCGTAGGCGCCGATCATCAGCAGTTCGCCATGCGCCATGTTGATGATGCCCATGACGCCGTAGGTGATCGCCAGGCCGAGGGCGGCCAGCAGCAGGATGGACCCCAGCGACAGGCCCGAGAAAACCGTCGCCACCATCTGCGCCGTGGCGATGCGGCGGTCGATGGCGCGGATCGACGCCTCGGCGGCCGCGCGCACCTCGGCGTCGGGCTCGACCCAGGTCTGCGCCGCGCCTTCGCCGCGCTTTTCCAGCAACGTGGCGAGCATGTTCTTCACCGCGCCATCCGATGACGCCGCCAGCGCCTGCGCCGCCTTCAGACGCAGGGCCGGATCGGGCGAGGCGAGATTGAGCTTGGCCGACACGTAGAGCAGCGCCTCGCGCACCGCATCATCGTCCTCGCGCGCGAGCGCGGTCTCGATCACCGGCAGCAGCACCTCGCTGGCGTTCTCGCGCAGCGTGTTCGCGGCCGTCAGGCGCTGCACGCGATCCGGCGAGGCCAGCGCCAGCGCCGCGCGCGCGGTGGCGATCGCGCGCCGGACACGATTGTTCACGGTGATGCGGGTGGCGCTGGCGACCTCGGCATCGCGCACCGCATCGTCGACCAGGTCGCGCAGGCGCCCGTCCTCCACCAGCACCACCCGCCCATCGCGCACGGCCAGCCGGCCAGCCTCGAGGGCGTCGAGCAGCGGGCCGGCCTCGCCGGCGCCGCTCACGCCAAGCGCCTCGATGGCGGCGATGCGGGCCTGAAAATCGCCCGCCAGGCCCTGCACCAGCGCCGGCTCCAGCGCCGCCCGCGCCGGCGCCAGGGCGAGCAGGGCCCACAGCACGGCGGCCAGTAGCAGGTATCGTCTCGTCATTGCCGACATCATCCACTCCAGGGATCAGGGGGCACACACCCCCTTGGCGTTACCGCACACCGGACTGATGCCGATCCGTCCGCCTCGATCCGGCGTGCGCGTTGCGAGGAGCTCAGAGGCCCTGCTTGCCTTCGTTGCCCTCGATGAAGGGGCTCCAGGGCTGGGCGCGGATGGGCTCCTGGGTCTGCCACACGACATCGAACTGGCCGTCGTCGCGCACCTCGCCGATCAGCACCGGCTTGTGCAGGTGGTGGTTGGTCTCGTCCATCTTGAGGGTGAAGCCCGACGGCGCCTTGAAGCTCTGGCCGCCCATGGCGGCGATCACCGCGTCCACCTCGGTGGTGCCGGCCTTCTCGACCGCCTGCTTCCACATGTGCAGGCCGACGTAGGTGGCCTCCATCGGGTCGTTGGTGACCACGGTGTCGGCGTTGGGTACGCCGTTCTTCTTCGCCCACGCGCGGTACTTGTCGATGAAGGCCTTGTTCTCGGCGTTGTCGACCGACATGAAGTAGTTCCACGCCGCCAGGTGGCCGACCAGGGGCTTGGTGTCGACGCCGCGCAGCTCTTCCTCGCCGACCGAGAAGGCCACCACCGGCACGTCGGTCGCCTTCAGTCCGGCATTGCCCAGTTCCTTGTAGAAGGGCACGTTGGAGTCGCCGTTGATGGTCGACACCACGGCCGTCTTCTTGCCCTCGGCGGCGAACTGCTTGATACGCGCGATGATGGTCTGATAGTCCGCATGACCGAAGGGGGTGTAGTCCTCCATGATGTCCGCATCGCTCACGCCCTTGCTCTTGAGGAAGGCGCGCAGGATCTTGTTGGTCGTGCGCGGATACACGTAGTCGGTGCCGAGCAGCACGAAGCGTTGTGCGCCGCCACCTTCGTCGCTCATCAGGTACTCGACCGCCGGAATCGCCTGCTGGTTGGGGGCGGCGCCGGTGTAGAAGACGTTCTTCTCGAGTTCCTCGCCCTCGTACTGCACCGGATAGAAGAGCAGGCCGTTCAGCTCCTTGAACACCGGCAGCACCGACTTGCGCGACACCGAGGTCCAGCAGCCGAACACCGCCGCCACCTTGTCCTGCGCCAGCAGCTGGCGCGCACGCTCGGCGAACAGCGGCCAGTTCGAAGCCGGGTCGACCACCACCGGCTCGAGCTGCTTGCCGAGCACGCCACCGGCGGCGTTGATCTCCTCGATGGTCATCAGCGCCACGTTCTTCAACGCGGTCTCCGAGATCGCCATCGTGCCCGACAGCGAATGGAGCACGCCAACCTTGATGGTGTCGGCAGCCTGTGCGCCGGCCGGCAGGCCGATGGCGGCGATGGACGCGGACAGCGTGAGCGCCTTGACGAAATTGCGACGATTCATGGACGGACCCCTTTGAGTTTGAAGTAGCACGGCACAACGAAGCTCGTTGCCTCTAGCCCGACAGCAATTGCTGTGCCATGTGATCGAAAGGGGACTGGCTGGACGCGAATGCGGCCGGCGCCGCCTTGACTGCCGCGCCCTTGCGCGCCTGCACCAGCCTGGAACGGATCGCATCGTCATGATGCATGGCGCGCCGGGAGGGCGAGCGCGGGCCCACTTTTGATGCAGTGCAGGACGATCACCGCACCACGGCCGTGCATGCAGCGCCCGACACATCGCGCCACGGCGGTGCATCCGATCACGAAACGCGCCGAATTCCACATTGGGGCCCAGCGGCAGTGGCTAAAATCGGCTTGGCGTCTTTCCCCGCGCGACGCCGGGCGCACGGTGCGCCGAGCCGGTAAGCGCATGCGAATGGGCACAAGGATCACGATGAGCGAGACCACGATCGAGCAGCAGGAATTCGACGGCCAGGCCGCCGAGGGCGCAAGCGACGACGCCGGGCACAAGGGCTTCAGCTTCGAGGACATGCGCCTTGCCGTCGGCGATCGCCTGCAGGTCGAGTGCCCGGCCGCCAAGGGCGTGAGCCGCAGCGTCGTGCGCGTGGTCGGCTACGTGGAGAACCTCAGCCTGATCGTGACCGCCCCGCAGGCGAGGGGACGGCGGATCGAACTGGTCGACAACGATCCGGTGATCGTGCGCGTATTCTCGCGCCAGAGCGCCTTCGCCTTTCGCACCTCGGTGATGCGCGTGTGCCGGCTGCCCTTCGACTATGTGCACCTGAGTTTCCCGACGCTGATCCAGGGCAGCGTGATCCGCAAGGCCACCCGGGTGCGCACCCGGCTTGCCGCCGAGGTCGGCCCCGACGCCGACGACCCGGCGATGCAGCCGGGCACCCTGCTCAACATCAGCGCCACCGGCGTGCTGCTGCACACGCGCGCCTCGGTCGGCGACAAGGGCGGCACGGTGCGCCTACGCTTCGGGTTCAAGCTGCACGATGTCGACGCCGAGCTCACCGTCGCCGCCGACATCCGCAACGTCGAACGGGAAGACGACTCGAACGGTGAGGGGGCCGATTACCACTACGGCCTCGACTTCCGCAATCTGCAGCCCAACGACCGCCTGATGATCCGAAGCTTCGTCTACCAGACCATCATCGAACAGCCCCGCCACGTCCTGTAAGGCCGCCATGACCCACCCCCGCATCCTGCTCACCCGCCGCTGGCCCGACGCGGTCGAGCGCACGCTGTCGGCGCGCTTCGACACCACGCTCAACACCGACGACCATCCGCTGTCGGCCGCCGAGCTGCAGCAGGCGCTGCGCGAGTACGACGCCGTGCTGCCCACCGTGTCGGACCGCCTCGACGCCAGCGTGCTGGCGGTGGCGTCGCCGCGTGCGCGCATCCTGGCGAACTACGGCGTCGGCTACAGCCACATCGACATCGACGCCGCGCGCGCGGCCGGCCTCACCGTCACCAACACCCCCGGCGTGCTCACCGACTCCACCGCCGACCTCGCCCTCACCCTGATGCTGATGGTGGCGCGCCGCGCCGGCGAAGGCGAGCGCGAGCTGCGCGCCGGGCGCTGGCGCGGCTGGCGGCCGACTCACCTGGTCGGCACCCGCCTCGGCGGCAAGACGCTGGGCATCATCGGCATGGGCCGCATCGGCCAGGCGGTGGCGATGCGTGCGCAGCACGGTTTCGGCATGAAGGTGGTGTTCCAGAATCGCAGCCGCCTCGGCCCCGCCCAGCTCGGCACGCTGCAGGCGACGCAGCTCGAGCGCGTCGAGGACGTGCTCGCGCAGGCCGACTTCGTGTCGCTGCACTGCCCGGGCGGCGGCGCCAACCGCCACCTGATCGACGCCGCGCGGCTGGCGGCGATGCAGCCGCATGCCTTCCTGATCAACACGGCGCGGGGCGACGTGGTCGACGAAGCCGCGCTGGTTCACGCGCTGCAGGCCGGCCGCCTCGCGGGCGCCGGCCTTGACGTCTACGAGGCCGAACCGCAGGTCCACCCCGGCCTGCTGGCGCTGGAAAACGTCGTGCTGCTGCCGCACCTGGGCAGCGCGACGCGCGAGACACGGGTGGCGATGGGCCTGCGTGTGGTGGACAACCTCGTCGCCTTCTTCGAGGGACGCACGCCGCCCGACAAGGTGGCCTGAGCGCGCGCCGCGCCCCTCACAGCATCTTGCCGGGGTTGAGCAGGCCCTTGGGGTCGAGCGCCTGCTTGAGGCTGCGCATCAGCGCGATCTCGGCCGCGCTGCGCGAATACCCCAGCCAGGGCTTCTTCAGCAGGCCGATGCCGTGCTCGGCCGAAATCGAGCCGCCGTAGTCGCGCACCACCCCATACACCGCCTCCTCGATGCGTTCGAGGCTGTCGTGGTCCTGCGGCACCTTGCACACCACCACATGCAGGTTGCCGTCGCCGACGTGGCCGAAGAACAAGGCCTTCAACTGCGGCCAGTCACGCTCCAGGTTGGCGCGTACGCGCCGGGCGCAGTCGCCGATGTGGGCGACCGGCACCGAGACGTCGAAGTTGAGCGTGGGCGCGTAGTCGCGCAGCACCTCGGCGACACCGTCGCGGATCGCCCAGAAGGCCTCGGCGTCGGCCACCGACTGGGCAATGGCCGCGTCCAGGATCCAGCCCGCCTCGATCGCCTGCTCGAGCATGGCCTCGAAGCGCTGGGCGTCGGTCTGCGGCTGACCGCAGTGCATGTCGATCAGCACATACACCGGATAGTCGCCCGCCAGCGGCGCGCGCAGGCGCCCGGCCTCGACCGCGGTCTGCAGGTAGTCGCGCCACATGATCTCGAAGGCACTGACCTGGCCCGACAGGCTCTGCTGCGCGTGGCGCAGGAAGCGCAGCGCGGCGGCATAGTCCTCGAGCGCGACGATGGCGGTGCTGACCGCGCGCGGCAGCGGCTGCAGCTTGAAGACGATGCGCGTCACCACCCCGAGCAGGCCCTCGCTGCCGATGAACAGGTGCTTGAGGTCCATGCCGGCGTTGTTCTTGACCATCTGGTTCATCATGCTCAGCACGGTGCCGTCGGCCAGCACCACCTCCAGGCCGAGCACGAGGTCGCGCGTGTTGCCGTAGCGGATCACACGGTTGCCGCCGGCATTGGTGGCGACGTTGCCGCCGACCTGGCAGGAGCCGCGCGCGCCCAGATCCACCGCGAGCAGGGCGCCAGCCTCGCGACAGGCCTCCTGTACGTTCTGCAGGATGGCGCCGGCCTCGACGGTGACCGTGCCGGAGTCGATGTCGATGCGCTCGATGCGGTTCATGCGCTCGAGCGACACCACCACCTCACCCGCCCCCGGCACCGCACCGCCGCACAGGCCGGTGAGGCCGCCCTGCGGCACCACCGGCTGGTCGTGCGCGTGGCAGATGGCCAGCATGCGCGCCAGTTCGTCGCTGCTGCGCGGGCGCAGGATGGCGAGCGGCACGCCGCCGGCGGTCCCGCTCCAGTCCTGCAGGTGGCGCGGACTGGCGTCGCCGGCCAGCACCGCGTCGGCGCCAAGGGCCGCACGGAGCGCGAGAACAACGGGAGGCTGGCGGGCGTCGGCGTCAGACATGGGGGCTCCTGGGGGCATGGATCGTGACGGGATTCTAATCCAGCCCGCCCCTCAACCCGCCATGCAGACCCGGTTGCGGCCGCCCGCCTCGGCCGGGCAAAAGACCTGGTCCGCCACCGTGAGCACGCGCTGGGCGTCGACACCCTCGAGCCGGGCCACGCCGATGCGGCACCCGCCCATCGGGAGCCAGCCGGTGTGCTTGCCAATCGGCGTGGTGCCGGGTCTAATAGGGGCCGTTAGCCTTCCGACGCGGGGACGACTCCGCCCGCTGCGCGCCCGCGCGGCGACCGTCGGCGAACTGCGGGACGACCCGCTCGTCTGGTCCGGTGCACGTTCGCCGGGCCGCAGGATTCGACCGTGTCAACCAAACCCAAGCTTCGCTCCTTTGCAGATCGCCTGCGCCAGATCGCCCTGTTCGAGCTCGGTGGCCTGGTGCTCATCACCCCGCCCTTCGCCTGGCTCAGCGGCGTGCCGCTCACCGAATCGATCGGCCTGCTCGCCCTGCTTGCGCTCATTGCCGCAATCTGGAACGGCAGCTACAACACCTGCTTCGACTGGTTCGAGGGCCGCCTCACCGGTCGCAGCGCCGACCGCCGCCCTTTCCGCCTGCGCTGCCTGCATGCGCTCGGCTTCGAAGGCGGGCTGCTGCTGCTGACCCTGCCGGTGATCATGTGGTGGACCGGCATGGGCTGGCTGGAGGCGCTGATCGCCGACATCGGGCTCGCCATCACCTACACCGTCTATGCCCTGCTGTTCAACCTCGGCTACGACCGTCTCTTCCCCATCCAGCCGGCCGGCGCCCGCGCCGGCGGGGCCGCGGAGCCCGTGCGTGCCGCCCTGCCCGCCGAGCGCTGACGTGGACGCCGCGCTCGATTTGCGCGCTGCGGCGCTGACCGCCTTCAACTCCTTCGGCCTGCCCGCGCACGCCGCGCGCCTGGTGCGCCTGCGCAGCCTCGCGCAGCTGCGCGCGCTGATGGCGGAGGACGGCTGGGCACGAACGCCGCGCCTGGTGATCGGCGGCGGCAGCAACCTGGTGTTGCGCGGCGACGTCCCCGGCACCGTGATCAAGGTCGAGCTCGCTGGCCGCCGCCTGCTGGGGAGCACGGCCGATGCCTGGCTCGTCGAGGCCGGCGCGGGCGAGAGCTGGCACGACTTCGTGCGCTGGACCCTGGAGCAGGGCTGGCCGGGGCTGGAGAACCTGTCCCTGATCCCGGGCACGGTGGGCGCGGCACCGATCCAGAACATCGGCGCCTACGGCCTGGAGCTCGCCGAGCGTTTCGCCGCGCTGGACGCGGTGGACCTCGCCACCGGCGGGGTGCGCGAGTTCGGGCCGGCGGACTGTGGCTTCGGCTACCGCGACAGCGTGTTCAAGCGCGAGGCCGGGCGCTGGCTGGTGACCGCGGTGCGCTTTCGCCTGCCCCGTCCCTGGCAGGCGGTCACCCGTTATGCGGACGTGGCGCAGGCCCTCGCTGGCGCCGGCATCGAGACCCCGAGCGCCCTCGACATCTCCGATGCGGTGATCGCCATCCGTCGCGGCAAGCTGCCCGACCCTGCGCAACTGGGCAATGCCGGCAGCTTCTTCAAGAACCCCGTGGTCGATCGCGAACGCTGTGCCGCCCTGCTCGCCGCGCACCCGACGATGCCGCACTACCCGCAGGCCGACGGGCGCGAGAAGCTCGCCGCCGGCTGGCTGATCGAACAGGCGGGCTGGAAGGGGCGGGCGCTCGGCCCGGTGGGCTGCTACGCCCGGCAGGCCCTGGTGCTGGTCAATCTCGGCGGCGCCTGCGGCGCGGACGTCGAGCGCATCGCGCAAGCCATCGCCGCCGACGTCGAGCAACGTTTCGCGGTGCAGCTCGAGCCCGAGCCCGTCTTCGTCTGAAGCCCCCTGGCGGCGGCCCGCGCCACGGGCAGGCCCGGCAGGGGGCTGGTACACTGCCCCGACCAAAAGCGAACCGCCCGTCACGGCGACTGCGTCGACCCGACGCGGATAGCCGCGCCGCCCCTGCCCATGCTCCCCACCCTCATTCCCATCGGCGCCCTGCTCAGCGGCATCGCCCTGTTGCTACTCGGCTCCGGTCTGGTCAACACGGTCATTCCGCTGCGCGGCAGCCTGGAAGGCTTCTCGGCCAACACGCTCGGCCTGATCGGCTCGACCTACTTCCTCGGCTTCTTCCTCGGCACCTTCGTCGCCCCGCAGCTGATCCGGCGCATGGGCCACATCCGCGCCTTCGCCTTCTTCGGCGCCACGGTGGCAAGCTGCATCCTGCTCCATGCCCTGATCGTCGATGCCTGGGTGTGGATGGCGCTGCGCGTGCTCACCGGCATGGGCCTGGTGGGCTTCTATGCCGTCATCGAGAGCTGGCTCAACGACCAGACGGCCGCCGAGCGCCGCGGCCAGGTCTTCGCCATCTACATGGTGGTCAACCTTGCCGCGCTGGCAGGCGCCCAACAGATGCTGCGCCTGGACACCCCGGCCGCCTTCACCCTGTTCGCGGTGGCGGCGATCTTCGTCTGCCTGTCGCTGCTGCCGGTGACCATGACGCGCTTTCCGCAGCCGCAGATCGGCGCCCGGCGGCGGCTGAACCTGCGCATGATCTGGCGCGCGGCACCTGCCGCCTACGTCGGTGCGCTGTCATCCGGGCTGTCGATGGGGGCGTTCTGGAGCCTCACCCCGCTCTACGGCGAACGCATCGGCCTCGATGCGGCCGGCGTCGGCCTGCTGATGACCACCGCAATCGTGGGCGGCGCGCTGCTGCAATGGCCGATGGGACGCTTCTCCGACGCCGGTGACCGTCGCCTGGCGCTCGCCGTGGCGGCCATCGGCGCGACCGTCGCCGGCGTGGCGGTGGCCCTGCTCGGCCACATCGAGCACGTGCCACTGGCCGGGCTGTTCCTGTTCGGCGGTGCGGCCTTCGCCATCTATCCGATCGTCGTCGCGCACCTGGTCGACCACCTGCACCAGGACGAGATTCTCGCCGGCAACACCGGCGTGCTCTTCCTTCACGGTGTGGGCGCGGCCGCCGGCCCGGCCATCGCCGGTGCCCTGATGGGCGTGTTCGGCGCCATCGCCCTGCCGCTGCACCTGGGCCTGGCCTTCGTGCCGCTGGCGATCTTTGCCTTCGTGCTGTATCGCCGCACCCAGGACGAGATCGTGGATGAACCTGCCCAGTTCACCGCGATGATGCGCACCTCCTCCACCGTGCTTGAGATGATGGCCCCCGAGGCGCCCGACGCCGTCGCGGCGCACACTGCCGAAGAGCCGGCGGCCGAGCCGGATGCTCCGCCGCCGCCCGAGCCCGCGCCGCCGCCGCCCGAACCCGCGCCGCCGCCCCCGCCGCAGCAGGCGCTCGCGCCGTCCGCGATCGATCTCGGCGCCGAGCAGGAGCTCAGCCCCGAGCCACCACTCATGCCGCCATCTTCTGCGCCCACCACAGATACAGCGGGATCCCGACCAGCAGGTTGAAGGGGAAGGTGACCGCCAGCGCCGCCGCGACGCCCAGGGCCGGGTTCGCTTCGGGCACCGCGATCCGCATTGCGGTCGGCGCGGCAATGTAGGAGGCGCTGCCGGCGAGCGTCATCATCAGCACCGTGCCGCCCACGCCCAGCCCCATCAGTTGCGCCACCGCCCAGCCACCCAGGGCCAGCACCGGCGGCAGCGCCAGGCCGCAGCCGACCAGGAACAGGCCGGCCTTCTTCAGGTCGGGCAGGCGGTCGGCGGCGATCAGGCCCATCTCGAGCAGGAACAGGCACAGCGCGCCCTTGAACAGATCGACGAACAGCGGCGACATCGGCTCCAGCCCCTGCGGGCCCGCCATCCAGCCGATCAGGATGCCGCCGCCGAGCAGCACCACACTCTTGTTGGCGAACACTTCGTGCACCAGCGCGCTGGTGGTGGAGCGCCCATCCGCGCCCGGCTGACCGAGGCGGGCCATCAGCGTGGCGACGATCAGCGCCGGCGCCTCCATCAACGCGGCGAGCAGGGCCAGGTGGCCTTCGACCTCGATGCCACGGGCGCCGAGGATGGAGGCGCCGACGGCGAAGGTGACGATGCTGACCGAGCCGTAGTGCGCCGCCAGCGAGGCCGCGTCCGCGCGGCCGAAGCGCAGGCGAAAGAGCGGGAAGACGAACAGCGGGATCACCGCGCCAAGGCCGATCGCGAGCAGCGCATCGAGCCACAGCGTGGCGCTCTCCGAGCGCGCGATCTCCATCCCGCCCTTGAGGCCGATGGCGAGCAGCAGATAGATGGACAGGGTCTCGAACACCGCCGAGGGCAGGCGCAGCCCGCTGCGCACCAGCGAGGCGACGGCGCCGAGGGCGAAGAAGAAGGGAACGGCATCGACCATTTGTTGTTTTCCGGTGAGTGGAGAGGCGAGCCGATTTTGCCGCAGCGCACACATGGATAAAAATCATATCTTTTTAGTTTTTCCATAGACTTTAATCTATGCTTTAACCCATGCGCCTCACCCTCCACCAGCTCCGCCTGCTGCTCGCCGTGTCGCGCGAGGGCGGCGTGACGCGCGCCGCCCAGCGCCTGCACCTGACCCAGCCCACGCTGTCGGCGCAGTTGCGCCAGTTGTCCGAACAGGTCGGGTTGGCGTTGTTCGAGCGTGTCGGCCGCCGCCTGCACCTGACCGCGGCCGGCAAGGCGGTCGTCGCCACCGCGCAAAGGGTCGAGCACGAACTCGAGGCCCTGGACGAGACCCTCGCCGGCCTGCGCGGCGACCTCGCCGGCCGCCTGCGCCTGGCGGTGGTGAGCACCGCCGAGACCTTCATCCCCCGCCTGCTGGGCGACTTTCGGCGCGAGCGGCCGGCAGTCGAGGTGTCGCTGGTGGTGCTCAACCGTGACGCCGTGATCCGCCGCCTGGCCGACAACCTGGACGACCTCTACATCATGAGCCGGCCACCGGAGGCGCCCGTGGTCGTCGCCACGCCCTTCCTCAACAACCCGCTGGTGGTGATCGCCCCTGCCGACCACGCCCTCGCCGGGCGCAGCGCGCTGCCGGTATCGGCACTGGAAGACGAGGAATTCGTGCTGCGCGAACCGGGCTCGGGCACGCGCCAGGCCACCGAGCACTTCTTTGCCGAACACGGCCTGACCCTGCGGCCACGGCTGGAGCTGGGCAGCAACGAGGCGGTCAAGCAGGCGGTGGCCGGCGGCCTGGGGCTGTCGGTGCTGTCGGCGCACGCGCTGGCGCATGCCGCCGACGAGGGGATTGCGGTGCTCTCGGTGCTCGATACGCCGGTGCACTCGCAATGGCAGGTGGTCTACCCCGGCGGCAAGCGCCTCAGCCCCCTTGCGGCGGCCTTCCTGGGCTTCCTGCAGACACGGGCGCCGGAACTGCATCGAACGGCGCAGGCGCGCCTGTCGGCGGCGCGGCGCTGACACCGACGCCCTCGATGCGGCCGACGCGCAGCCGCGCGGAGCCGGCCTCGGCGGCCGTCGCCTCGCCCGTCGGCGGCGTGCGCTGGGCCTCACCGGCCGGCGGCGCGACCAGGGGCGGGTCCGGCTCGGGCGCCTCGGGCTCGTCGAACTCGATCGGGGCGGGCGTCTCGTCGCTGGCGGCGCCTGCTGCTTCATCAGGGCGCGCCGCCTCGCCGCCAGGCAGGCCCTCGTCGACCGCGTCGTCCTCGGACCTGGGGTCGGCCGCTGTTGGCGCAGGCTCGCGTGCCGGCGCCGCCGGCAGCGGCAGGTCGTCGAAGGGCCGACAGGCCAGCGCCGGATCGGCCTCAAGATGCGGCAGCAGGACCGGTGCCATCGACTTCAGGATCTGCACCGGCAGGGCCGAGGTGAAGCGGTAGGCCGCGGCATTGGGGCCGATGACATAGGCGGTGAGCGAGCCGAAGTGGCGCGGACCGAGGAAGAAGACGAAGGTCGCGGTGCGGTTGAGCGCCAGCCCGGCACGGCCGCCGATGACGATGCGGTTGTCGCCGGTGCCGGTCTTGCCGCCCAGGGTGAGCTCGGTGCCGTCGGCGAGGCGGAAGCTGCCGGCCAGCCGGCGCGCGGTACCGCTCTCGACCACGTCGGACAGCGCGCCGCGCAGCGCGGCGGCGACCTCGGGCGGCATCACCTGCTCGCCCGCCGAGGGGCGTACCGCGAACGCGGTCTCGTAGGGCGTGTCGGTGGCGAAGCGGACGCGGTCGATGCGCCGGGTGGGCAGGCGCACGCCGTCGTTGACGATGATGCCCATCAGCTCGGCGAGCGCCGCCGGCCGGTCGCCCGAGCTGCCGAGGGCAGTCGCCAGCGAAGGCACCAGATGGCCGAAGGGGTAGCCCAGCCGCGCCCAGCGGCGGTGGATGTCAAGGAAGGCCTCGACCTCCAGCATGGTGAAGATGCGCACGTCCTGGGCGCTGCGCGAGCGCGTGCGGAACAGCCAGCGATACACCTCCTGGCGCTGCTCGGCGCTGGCGGCGACGGCGTCGGCGAAGCTGCCCTCGGGGTTCTGCAGGCGGTGGGCGACCAGCCACAGCTCGAGCGGATGCACGCGCGCGACGTAGCCGCGGTCGGGCAGATCCAAGGCCTCGGGGCCGTGGCGCTCGTAGAGCTGCGCGATGCGGCTCTCGGACAGGCGAGCGTCGCCCAGGCGGCGACCGAGGAAGGTCGCGAGCGCATCCGGCGGGGCCTCCGGCTCGATGTAGCGGAACACCGCGGCCAGGCGCTCGGCGCTCGGGCGCAACCCGTCGAGCAGCATCGAGCGCACCTCCTCCGGCGAGCGTCCCTGGTACTTGCGCCAGAAGCGGCGCAGGAAGGTCTGGCCCTCGCGGTCGGCAAAACGGGCAAGGTATTCGACGCGGCGCGGATCCTCGTTGTCCTCGAGCAGGCGCGCGGTGCTGCCCGGCACCTGGTACATGGTGTGGCGCACGATCTCGCGCATCAGGCGCACGAAGGGCAGGTTGATCGAGGCCTGCAGGGCCTCGCGCAGCGTGGGCTCGCGCAGGTTGTCGCTGCTGTTGAAGTTGCCGAAGGTGTGGCGCCCGCCGCCGGTGAAGAAGCCCTCGCCCGGATGGGCCGAGAAGCGGCGCTCGAGCGCGGCCTCGAGCATCGCCGGCAGGCTGCGGTCGGTGGCGGTGGCGAGATGGTCGATGGCCCAACGCGTGAGGTTGTCCTGGCGGTCGACCTCGACCCGGCGCAGCGCCGGCACGTCCAGCGCCGCGAGGCGGCCGTGCAGCTCGGCCACGATCTCCAGGTAGGTGGTGAGCACGCGCAGCTTGGCGGTGGAGCCGAGCTCGAGCTTGCTGCCCTCGTTGATGTCGAGCGGCTGGTCGGTGGTGTCGGTCTGCACCCGCACGCGGTTGCCGCCGGGCGTGCGCTCGACCAGGGTGAAGCTGTAGCGCACCGCACCGAGCGTGGCGGGATTGAGCATGCGGTCGGCGACCAGACCCTGGCTGCGTGCGAAAGCGGGATCGGCAAGACGGCCGAGGTAATCGCTCACCGCCTGCTGCAGGCCGGCGTGCAGCGTGGTGTCCACCTCGGCATCGAGCCGGTCCAGGCTGTACAGCGAGGTGCCCAGCATGCCGGCCAGGCGCGCGCGCACCGCGGTCGTGCCCTTGCCCGGATTGGCCGGACGCAAGGGCGGGTTGGCCTTCAGGTCGCGATACACCAGCGGCTGCGCCAGCGCCGCATCACGCAGCGCGAGGCTGATGGTGCCGGCCTCGGCGAGCAGGCGCAGATAGGCATCGGTGGTGCGGGTGAGTACCTCGCGGCCGCGCGCCAGGTACCAGGACGGACGGCGGTGGGCAATCATCAGCGCCACCACCTGGCGCAGTGCCGTGCCCTGGGCCTGCAGCGTCTCGGGGTCATCAAGGGCCTCGGGCGAGGACAGCAGCGCGTTCACACGCTCGAAGTCGCTCGCAAACCACACCCACAGGCCGTCACCGACGCCATTGACCTCGCCGTGGCCGGGCGCGGCCGACAGCGGCACCGTGTTGAGGTAGTCGAGCACCAGCTGGCGGCGCACCGGCAGGGTCTGCTCACCCTCGCGATAGGCGCGCACGCTGGCCGAAACCATCTGCCGCAGCTTTTCGCGCGCATCGTGGGTGATGCCATCGGGCGAGTGGCGGTACTTCTCGATCTGGGTCGCCAGCGTGCTGCCGCCGGGCGCGTCGAGATCCTCCTTGACCATGCGACCGAGCTGGCCGAGCGCGGCACGGGCAAAGCGCACCCAGTCCACCGCCGGGTTGAGCAGCGGGCGCGACTCGTCCAGCAGCCCGCGGTTCTCGATGAACATCAGCGCCTCGGCCACCACCGGCGGCACCGACTCGAAGTCCGCATAGCCGCGGTAGGGGTAGCGGAAGTCGTACAGCGTGTCGCTGCGGCAGTCGAGTACGTCCAGGCCGGCGCGCGCCTTCTCGCGGTAGGGCGGGAATAGCCCATGACCGACGTAGTCGAGCAGGGCATCGCTGAAGCGCGTCTGCGCGGTGAGTTCGAAGCCGCGCGCCCCGAGGCGCTCGATGAAGCGCGGCAGTTCGGTATAGCCCAGGCGCTGGTCGAAGGGGCCATGGTTGGGGTACACGACGGCCGTGCTCGGCCCGGCGACGCGCTCGTAGTCGAGCCGGGCGGCATAGCGCGCGATCTCGCGCGCCTGCAGGCGGGAGGTCTTGAGTTCGTGCGAGATCAGCAATCCGCCGGCGACGACGGCCACCAGCAACAGGACCACGGTGAGGGCGGCGAGCAGACGCCAGAAGCGGAACGGGCGGCGCGCAGGTGGCTGCGAGGGCGCCGGCTCGGGATGCGGAAGGTCGGTCGTCACGGACGGGCGGGGCGAAATCTCATGACGCCAATTATCCGCACTCTGGCGCGCAAAAATGACATTGTTGCAAGGGCGACACACCCGCCCGCGGGCGCCCGCGCCCGTCCTACTAGGGTGTGATCGAGCCGCGCGCTGCGGAGGCGGCCAGCTCGGCGATCGCGGTCCCGGTGGGCGCCACCGCCGCCACCGTCAGGCGGGTCTCGCGCAGCAGGCGCGAGCCGAGCTGAATGCGCCAGCTCGCCAGGTAGTGCATCGGCGGCTGGCCGAGAAACGGGACGAAACGCTCGTGCAGGGCCGAGCGTGACAGCCCGACCTGACGTCCAAGCTCATCGATCGTCCAGCCATGGGCGGGGGCGGCGTGCAGCAGCGCCAGTGCTCGACCGACCTGACGATCGCGCTGTCCGGCCAGCAGCTCACGTAGAAAAAGACCGCCGCACGCAAGCGCACGGCGCCGAGCAGATCGGAAAGCGTATCGCGGCCCATGAGCCGGGACCTCCGCAAATCGCGGCAGTGCCTGGCGGCGCAATGGCGGACGCACGAGCAAGGCTGCCGGATTTCCAGTGAAGCACCGAATCCGCGCCAGCGAAAGAATGACGACGTCGGATGCAGTCAGCGCCGGCACGGGCCCGCAGAGGCCCATCCCCCAACCCCGGAGCAAGGAAACCCATCATGAACGCCCCTACCGAACTGCGCGCGGCCACCGCCGCCACCGCTGCCACCCCGGATCTCGCCGCCATCAAGCAACGCCAGCAGGCCACCTGGGCCAGCGGCGACTACGCGGTCATCGGCACCACCCTGCAGATCGTCGGCGAGAACCTCGCCGAAGCGGCAGACGTGCGCGCAGGCGAACGCGTGCTCGACGTCGCCGCCGGCAACGGCAACGCGACCCTCGCCGCGGCGCGCCGTTTTGCCGCCGTCACCTCGACCGACTACGTCGGCGCCCTGCTCGACAAGGCCGCTGGCCGCGCACGCGCCGAAGGCCTGACGGTGCAGTTCCAGGTCGCCGACGTCGAGGCGCTGCCCTTCGCCGACGGCCAGTTCGACGCTGTGCTGTCGACCTTCGGCGCGATGTTCGCGCCCGATCACCGGCGCACCGCCAGCGAATTGCTGCGGGTCGTGCGCCCGGGTGGGCGCATCGGCCTCGCTGCATGGACCCCCGAGGGCTTCATCGGCCGCCTGTTCCGCACCCTCTCGGGCCATGTGCCGCCGCCGGCGGGGCTGACCTCGCCGGTGAAATGGGGTGACGAGCCCTACCTGGTGGAGCTCTTCGGCGCTCATGCCCGCGACATCCAGTGCAGCCGCCGCACCTTCAACTTCCGTTACCGCTCGGCGGCGCACTGGATCGACGTCTTCCGCAACTACTACGGCCCCACCCACAAGGCGTTCGCGACGCTTGACGAAGCCGCCCAGGCGCGCCTGCAGGCCGACCTGGTGGCCTTGCTCGAGGCGCTCAACGTCGGTGGTGCGGACTCGCTGGTGGTGCCCGGCGAATACCTGGAGGCGGTCATCACCCGCGATTGAGGGCCGCGAGCGACAAGCCCCGCCGCGCGGTCGCTCAGCGGACGCGCGGCGCTCGCCCGGTCACGCGGCGAGTGCCGCGAGGGCCTCCCGCACCTCGACCGCGACCACATCCGGCGCCAGTTCCGCGACGCGCTCGCCGGCCACGAACACGCCGTTGCCGGCCACCTCGAACTCGCCGCCCTGCTTCAGGAAGGTGACCAGCGTGCCGGCCTCGCGCGGGGTGGCGAAGCCTTCGCTGACCAGCAGCGCATGCCCGTCGGCGTGGACGAGCTTGAAATGGAAGCGGCCGTCGGCCTCGCGATACTGCTTGAACTGCGGCTGGGCCACGGGCCTGGGCTTGTCCGCCCTGGCCGGCCGGGCGACGTCGGTGAGCCTGCGCAGACCCACGGCGTGGCGCAGCTCGCTCATGAAGGGGGTGGCGATCGCGCGCGCCTTGGCCGCGCCTTCGAGCAGGTGCTTCTCGATCTGCGCCGGCTCGGCGATCAGGGCCTCGTAGCGCTCACGCATCGGTGCGACGGCGCGCTCGATGTGCTCGAACAAGGCCTGCTTGGCCTCGCCCCAGGCGATGCCCTCGTCAAAGGCGGTGCGCATCGCGCGCGCCTCCTCGGCGCTGGAGAAGGCCTGAAAGAGCTCGAACAGCGCCGAGCCATCGGCATCCTTGGGCTCGCCGGGCGCCTTCGAGTCGGTGACGATGGAAAACACCAGCTTCTTCAACTCGGCGGCAGGGGCGAACAGCGGAATGGTGTTGTCGTAGCTCTTGCTCATCTTGCGCCCGTCCAGGCCCGGCAAGGTCGCCACCGCGGCATCGATCGCCGCCTCGGGCAGCACGAAGTGCTCGCCGTAGAGGTGGTTGAAGCTGCCCGCGATGTCGCGTGCCATCTCGATATGCTGGATCTGGTCGCGCCCGACCGGCACCGAATGCGCCTTGAACATCAGGATGTCGGCCGCCATCAGCACCGGATACATGTACAGGCCCATATTGACCCCGGCATCGGGATCGACGCCGTCGGCGGTGTTCTTGTCCACCGCCGCCTTGTAGGCGTGGGCGCGGTTGAGCAGGCCCTTGCCGGCGATGCAGGTGAGCAGCCAGGTGAGCTCCGGGATCTCGGGGATGTCGGACTGGCGGTAGAACCACACGCGATCGGTGTCCAGCCCGGCGGCAAGCCAGGTGGCGGCGATCTCCAGCGTCGAGCGCTGCACGCGCAGCGGATCGGTGGTCTTGATCAGCGCATGGTAGTCGGCCAGGAAGTAGAAGCTCTCCACGCCCGGATGGCGGCTGGCGGCCACCGCCGGGCGGATCGCGCCAGCGTAGTTGCCGAGGTGGGGGGTGCCCGAGGTGGTGATCCCGGTGAGGACGCGCTGCACAGTCATGACTCGCTCCGGCTGAAACTGGACAAAGAGCGCGAGTTTAACGGCTCGGCGCCGCTTGCATAGGGCGCGGGCGTGAAGTGACGCCTCTTCCGGCGCCGCGGCCGCGCGTGCCCGCCCCGTTCACTCTCGCCAGCGCAGCGACAAACTCGCACCGCCGCCCGGCACCAGTTCGACCCAGTGTTCCTGACGCACGCCCTGGTAGGTGGCGGTGATGCGATAGCTGCCCGCCTCGGACACATCGATCTGAGCGATCGGGCCGCAGGAGGCTTCGACCCGCTGGCCGCCCGGCGGATCGTCGATGCGGGTCTGCACATCGGTCAGATACGCGCCCTCCTCGCTGGAGAACAGCAGGGTCAGCGCATGCATCGCCACCTCGGCGCGCATGCGCTGCGAGGCTTCGACACCGATGCCGCCGCAACGCAGGCTCAGGCTGCCGCCCCGCAGCTGCTCGACCTGCGCCGACACCGGCGCGGCCGCGACGACCAACAGCAGGCAGGCGCCTGCGATGCCCCGACCCAGCCTCATCCTTTCATGCCTCCTGGTAAGTCATCAGCGTTTGCGCCTTCAGGCGCGATCTTCGCGCACTCCGGCGCTTCCTGCCAGCCACTGCGGCTGCCAGTGCGCCAAGGGCAGGGGCTTGCCGAACAGATAGCCCTGAAAGCGCCGGCAGCCGTGGGCGTGCAGAAAGGCGCGCTGCTCGGCGGTCTCGACGCCCTCGGCGATCACCTCCAGACCGAGCGAACGGCTCATGCCGAGGATGGCAAGCACGATGGTCTCGCTGCCGGCATCGCTGAGCATGTCGCGCACGAAGGACTGGTCGATCTTGAGCTGGTCGAGCGGCAGCCGGCGCAGGTAGGACAGCGAGGAATAGCCGGTGCCGAAATCGTCCAGCGCGAAGCGCACGCCCAGCGCGCGCAGCTGCGCCATGCGGTAGATGGTCTCGTCGATGTCGCCGAGGATGACGCTCTCGGTCAGTTCGAGCTTGAGCCCGGCCGGATCGAGCGCGTGACGTTCCACGCAGCCCAGCACCTGGGCGACGAAATCGAGCTGAAGGAACTGGCGCGCACTGACATTGACCGCCACGCTCAGGCCGCGGGTGGCCGGCTCGGCCTGCCAGGCCGCCAGTTGCCGCGCAGCGGTGTCGAGCACCCAGTTGCCCAGCGGCACGATGAGGCCGGTGTCCTCCGCCACCGGGATGAACTCGGCCGGCGACACCATGCCACCCGCGGCCCGCGGCCAGCGCACCAGGGCTTCGGCCCCGACCACCTCGCCCCGCTCATCCACCTGCGGCTGGTAATGGAGCGCGAGCGCCCCGGACGCGAGCGCATCGCGCAGCCCGGCCTCCATCGCCGCATGGGCCTGGACCTGGGCCTGCATCTGCGGGCTGAAGAAGCGGATCGTGTCGCGGCCTTCTTCCTTCGCCATGTAGAGCGCGACCTCGACCTGCTTGAGGAGGTTCTCCAGCGACCACTGGCGGCCCTGGAACAGCGTGATGCCGATGCTGAAGGTCATGTAGTGCGGGCGGCCGGTGTCGTCCAGGTCTTCATAAGGCGCCGTCAGCGCAGCATGGATCTGGCGGGCGACGACCTCGGCACGCACCAGCGCCTCGGCCTGGTTGTTGCCGAGACGCTCGACGATGACGGCGAAATCATCGTCGCCCTGGCGGGCGAGCGTGTCCTCTTCGCGCAGCTGCTGGCGCAGGCGGCGGGCGACCGCCCGCAGCAGGCGATCCCCGGCGCCATGGCCCTGGGTGTCGTTGAGCTGCTTGAAGCGGTCGACGTCGAGCAGCAGCAACATGGCGCATTCACCGGTCTCGGCGCTCGACAGCAGCGCCTGCTGCAGGCGATCGCGCAACAGGGCGCGGTTGGGCAGCTCGGTCAGGCGGTCGTAGTAGGCGAGCCGATGCAGCATCGCTTCCGACTCGCGACGCAGCGTGATGTCCTCCTTGACGGCCACATAGTGGGTGACGCGCCCGTCCGCACCCTTGATCGGCGCGATGGTTGCAAATTCCGTGAAGTGGCTGCCGTCCCTGCGCGTGTTGGTGAATTCACCCCGCCACACCTCGCCGCGTGCGAGCGTTGCCCACAGCTGCTCGTAGGTCGCGCGCGGCGTGCGGCCAGTGTTGAGAATGCGCGGATTGCCGCCGATGAGCTCCTCGCGCGCATAGCCGGTGTTGCGCACGAAGGCGTCGTTTACATACTCGATGCGCCCGTCGGTGTCGGTGATGACGACGCTCTCCGGGCTTTGCTCGATCGCCATCGACAGCCGACTCAGTTCCTCGTCGCGGCGGATGAGCTCGGCGTTGCGCCGCTCGAGATCGGCGGCCATGCGATCGATGCCCTCCTCGACCGCGCGCAGCTCGCGCACCGAGGTCGGCCTGCCCACCCGCGCCCCCGGCTCGCCACGGGCGATGCGCGCCAGCACCCCTTGCATGCCGAACGCCCAGCGCTCGACGAAGCTGCGGATGAAGTAATGCGCCACCACCGCGGAGAACAGGCAGACCGACACGAGCACGAGGACGTGCGCCCAGAACGCGCGATCGATCTCGGCGAGCGTCCGCCCCAGCGGCGCGCCGATCGCCACCAGCAGGTCCTTGCTCGCCAGGCTGACCGCCCGCACGCCATACAGCCGGGTGTGACCATCGAGGTCCTGCGCCTCGGCGACCGGCTTGGGCTGCGACAGGATGTGGCGGAAGGCCTCCATCTGCGCCGCGGCGAGAGGCTGCCCCGCCCCGTTGTCGGCGCCCGGATGGCGCGCCAGCACCTGGGCGGAGGTGCTCAGCAGCGTCGCCTCCCAACCTTCGGGCAGGCGATAACTGGCGGCGAGGCGGTCGAACCAGTCGAGCGAGAGCGCGGCAAACAGCACCGCGCGCAGTGCGCCACGCTCATCCCGCAGGGGATAGCCGAAGGTGATCGACGGCTTGCCGCTGATGCGGCCGACGAGGTAGCTGCCCGCCGTGACCCCGGCGACGCCCGGTGCCTGCCTGAACCAGTCGCGATCGGCGACATTGATGTCGTCTCGCCCCGGCAGCCCACTGCAGAGAAGGCGGCCATCGGGCAGGGCGGCGCCCAGATTGTGGAGATCGATGAAGGACGACAGCAGGCGCGCGGCAATGGCGCCGCATTGGTCGGGATCGAGGTCGCGCAGATTGTCCGACTTCGCCATCACGCTAAGCACCTTATCGATGCTCCGCAGCGCCCGATCTTCCTCGTGCTGCGCCACCGACAGCATGCGCATCACCTGCAGCTCGGCCTCATTGATCGCCTGGATGCGGTGCTCCCGCGAGTCCAGGACAACC
The DNA here is from genome assembly GCF_047806685.1 of Thauera sp. WH-1. Taxonomy (NCBI): domain Bacteria; kingdom Pseudomonadati; phylum Pseudomonadota; class Betaproteobacteria; order Rhodocyclales; family Zoogloeaceae; genus Thauera; species Thauera sp. WH-1. The sequence continues at coordinate 55,220 of NZ_JBLQGP010000018.1, read as the reverse complement.
ATGGCCAGCACCGGCAGGACCGCAATCACGATCACGGCCCACAGCCTGACGCTGAGCGAAGTCGAAGCAGTTGCGGCCATCGGGAGAAGCGCAGACGCGGTCGATTGGGAGGCCAAAGAGGCTGCCAGCATAATCGCGTTGGCCCCAATATGGGCAGCCTGGATGGCCGCGACTGCCAACTCCGACACGCGGATGCGCTGAAGCCGCCCCCCGGCGCAGGCTCAGGACGGGCGCGTGGCAGCGCGCCACAGCGGGCGCAGCGCCAGCAGGCCGAGCAGCGGACCGGGCAGCAGCAGCCAGGCCACGCGCTCGCCGATCAGGGGCCAAAGGCGCATCGCCATCTCGATCGATACCATGCTGATGGCAAAGCCGATGGCATTCTGGAAGGCGAGCGCGCTGCCCACGATCTCGGGTGCGCAGGCGCGCGCCGACAGCGCGGAAAAGTGCGGCGAATCCGCCACCACGCTGGCGCCCCACACGAGCATCAGCAGCGCCAGCCACAGCGGCGGCCCGCTGACGGCAAGCGGATAGAGCGCGCAGCACAGCGCCGACACCACCAGCGCCGCGGCCGCCACCCGCGCGCTGCCGAAGCGGCGGCTCAGCGCCCCGCCCAGCACGCAGCCCGCCGCGCCGACCGCGATCACCGCGAAGGCCGGCCCTGACACGCCGCCGCCGGCGGGCGCGGCCGCGAGCACGAGCAGCGGCACCAGCGTCCACATCGCATACAGCTCCCACATGTGGCCGAAGTAGCCGCCCGCGGCAGCGCGAAAGCGCGGCTCACGCAGCGCCATCAGCACCGCGCCGAGCCTGAGCCGCGGCGCATCGGGCCGGCGCTTCAGCTGCGGCCCGTCGCCGAGGCGCAGGATCATGCCGGCTGCAATCAAGGCAAGAGCGGACGACACCAGGACCGTGGCCTGCCAGCCAAGGCCCGCGTCGAGCGCGCGCACCCCGTGCGGCAGGGCGGTGCCCAAGGTGAGCATGCCGACCAGCCAGGCGAGCGCCGCACCGGCCTGCTCGGGCACCCAGCTCACCACCAGCTTCATGCCGAGCGGATAGACGCCGGCGAGCGCCAGGCCGACGACGAAGCGCCACGCCAGGCCATCGCCCAGATCGCGCGCGAACAGCGCGAAGCCGGCATTGGCCAGCGCGCCGAGCAGCGCGCAGCAGGCGAAGATGCGGCTCGCGGCGAAGCGGTCCGCCAGCCCGCTGAGGGCGAAGCCGAGCGTGCCGAGGATGAAGCCGAACTGCACGGCATTGGTGAGGCGGCCGATGTCGGCCGCGCTCAAGCCCCAGGCGAGCATCAGGTCGGCGCCAGCGCTGTTGGCGGAGAACCACAGCGAGGTACCGAAGAGCTGGGCGAGGACGATGTGTGTGAGGGGCGAGGCGCGCATGGGCATGCAGTGTGCGATGCAAGCGCGGCCGCGCTCAAGCAGGGTCATCCCTCGCCCGCCGCGGGCGCGAGCGGCTGCGCCCGAAAAAAAAGCCCGGTCGCTTTCGAGACCGGGCTTCAATCCACATCACGAGGAGAGTGGAGGAGACGGAACGGATCATACACGCGGATTTTGTGCAATGCAACATGAGCAATTGCGAATTTTGCCTGGCGGAACAAAAAGTGTGTCGATGACTGCCCGCGGCCATATCCGCCCCCCGCGCCAGCGGCTAAGATTGCGCCTGCCTCGCCACCCGCCAGTTGCCTGCATCGTGCCCCTCAGCCCAGCCGACCGTCCTCGCGTCCCCCTCATCACCGTGGGCCTGCGCCCCCACCCGAGCAGCCCGGACGCCGGCGCGCCCGCCAGTGGCCCGGTCGGACGCCTGCTGGCGACGATGTATGCCCCGCCGGAAGGCGGCGCGGTGTTCGAGTTCCGCCTCGAGGACAGCCGCCCCGGCCGCCTGGCGATTCCCGCCGCGCGCACGCCCGGACCCGCCGATGAGCTGTGGAAGCACACCTGCTTCGAGGTCTTCCTCGGCGTGCCCGGCGAATCCCAGTACCGCGAGTACAACTTCTCCCCCAGCGGGCAGTGGGCGGTGTATGCCTTCCGCGCCTGGCGCGAGCGCATCGCGGATTTCGTGCCCGCCACCGCGCCCGAGCTGAGCATCGAGCACACCCAGGACGGGCTGCTGCTCGAGGCCTACGTGCCGGCGGCCCTGCTGCCGGTGGTGCCGCCGGGCACCGACCTGCAGGTCAACCTCGCCGCCGTCGTCGAGCGCAAGGATGGCCGACACGAATACTGGGCGCTGCGCCATGTCGCCGCCCAGCCCGACTTTCACGCCCGCGACACCTTCGTGCTCGCCCTCACCACTGCGCCCCGCGCAGTCGCCTGAGCCTGCCTCTGCCGCCATGCCTGACGCCATCCAGTTCGGCCTCGACCGCCTGCTCGCCGACGCCACGCTGCGCCGCCCGCTCACCGGGCGCCGCATCGCCCTGCTCGCCCATCCCGCCTCGGTGACGCGTACGCTGACGCACTCGCTCGACGCCCTCGCCGCCCTGCCCGACATCAGGCTGTCGGCCGCTTTCGGCCCGCAGCACGGTCTGCGCGGCGACAAGCAGGACAACATGGTCGAGTCGGCCGACTACATCGACCCGCTGCACCGCATCCCGGTGTTCAGCCTGTACGGCGAGGTGCGCCGGCCGACCGCGGCGATGATGGAGACGTTCGATGTGCTGCTGGTCGACCTGCAGGACCTCGGCTGCCGCATCTACACCTTCATCACCACGCTGCGCTACGTGCTCGAGGAAGCCGCCCGCCACGGCAAGGCGGTGTGGGTGCTCGACCGCCCCAACCCCGCCGGCCGGCCGGTCGAGGGCACTGCGCTGCGCCCCGGCTGGGAGAGCTTCGTCGGCGCCGGCCCGCTGCCGATGCGCCATGGCCTGACGATGGGCGAGCTCGCCGACTGGTTCATCGCCACCCTCAAGCTCGACGTCGACTGCCGCATCGTCACCATGCAGGGCTGGCAGCCCGATGCCGCGCCGGGGCACGGCTGGCCGCTGGGCGTGCGCAGCTGGATCAACCCCAGCCCCAACGCGCCCAACCTGTCGATGGCGCGCTGCTATGCCGGCACCGTGATGCTCGAAGGCACGACCCTGTCCGAAGGCCGCGGCACCACCCGCCCGCTGGAGCTGTTCGGCGCCCCCGACCTCGACGCCCGCGCCCTGATCGCCGCGATGCACGCGCTGGCCCCCGACTGGCTGCGCGGCTGCGTGCTGCGCGAGTGCTGGTTCGAGCCCACCTTCCACAAGCACGCCGGCCAGCTGTGCAGCGGCGTGCAGATCCACGTCGAGGACCCGGCCCACTACGACCATGCCGCCTTCCGCCCGTGGCGCCTGCAGGCGTTGGCCTTCAAGGCCCTCCGCGGCCTGCAGCCCGACTACCCGCTGTGGCGCGACTTCGGCTACGAGTACGAGTTCGAGCGCCGCGCGATCGACCTCATCAACGGCTCGCCGCTGCTGCGCGAGTGGGTGGACGACCCGGCCGCGAGCGCGGCCGATCTCGACGCGCTCGCTCATGCCGACGAAGCGGCCTGGGTCGAGGCCCGCCGCCCCTTCCTGCGCTACCCGGGCTGAGCGACGGGGCGCGGCGCGCCGCCGGCCGCGTGGGCAAGGCGCGAGCATGCATCGCCACGTGAACTAGAATGAACATGCCGGCCCGCGTCGCGACCGTCGTCAGGGCCGCGGCCAGACGGTGCCGGCCCGCTCCTGCCTCCCGTCCGAGGAGATCGACATGCGCCAACTGCCCGCTGCACGCCCCCTGGCCTGCGCGCTCGCCACCGCACTCCTGCTGTTGTCGACAAGCGGCTGCGAGAACATGCAAAAGCGCGACGTGGGGACCGCGATCGGCGGCATCGTCGGCGGCCTCATCGGCTACAAACTCGGCAAGGACAGCGCGGGCGGCGCCGTGATCGGCGCCCTGGTCGGGGGCGTGGTGGGACGCATGATCGGCCAGTACATGGACGATGCCGACCGCAAGCGGCTCGCCGAGACGATCCAGAGCGCGCCGCGCGGACAGACGGTGAGCTGGCACAACGAGGACAGCGGGCGCGACTTCGCAGTGACGCCGACCTCGGATTTTTATGCCGACGCGGGCAAGGAATGCCGCCGCTTCGACCAGGTCGTCTATGTGGATGGCCGGCGCGAGGTCATGGAGGGCCTGGCCTGCCGCACGCCGGGCAGCGACGCCTTCGACTTCAGCGGCCAGTCCGCCTGAGCGTGCGGCCTGCTGCGGGGAGACACCCGATGAAACCTGCCGGTGCGCATCGCACGCTGTGCCTCGTCCTCGGCCTCGCGCTGGCCGCAGTGCCGCCGATGAGCGGGGCGCAAGAGCGGGCCCCGGGGACCGCGCGGCTCGGCAGCCCGCCGGCCGTCACGGCGGCACCGGCGCAGCTCGCGCAGAGCCGTTATCCCTCGCCCAACCAGCCCTACGACGACGTGGGCGGCGGCACTGGGGGTGGCGATGGCGGCGACTACGGCGGCGATGACCGTCGCCCCACGGGCGAAGGGAGGAACTGGCTGATCCCGGCGATCGTCGTCGGCGCGGCAGCGCTGTTCGCGATCGGCAAGACCCTCGCACAGGAAAAGGCCGAGACGCGCGACGAGTCTGCCGGCACGCGCGAACTGCTGCGCGATGGCCCGCAGTTGGCGCCCCAGTTCAACGCCAGCGCCTTCGGCGTGCGCGGGCTGGTGCGCGGCGGCTGGCCGGTGGTGGTCGATTACGCCCAGCAGCGCCCCGGGCGGGTGCTGCTGCGCATCGCGATCCCGGGCGCCGAGACCGTCAGCTACCGCCTCGACCAGTTCGGTCTCGGCCGTCATGTGCTGCGCTTCGAGCTGCCACCCTTCCTCGGCGACAGCCTCAGGCCGGCGGTGATCGCGCTCACCGCTGCCGACCTCGAGACCGGGCAGCAGACGATCGACGGCTTCAGCGTCCATGGCCTGGGCATCGGCCCGCGCGCGGTGGGCTCGGTGGCGGTCGACCGGCTCGAGTTCGACCCCGGCCTGATGCGCCCGGCACGCGGCGACACCGCCCGCTACGCCTTCCGTTCGCGTTCCGACTTCGACCACGCCGCGGTCGAGTTCATGCAGGTGTCGCAGAGCCCGGACGGCGTGCGCAAGCGCTACGTCAAGGGCCAGCGCATCGGCCCGGTGCAGCGCGACAGCCGCATCGAGAGCCTCCCCGCGCAGCGCTGGGACGGCCGCGACGAGCGTGCGCAGCCCTCTGCGGGCCGCCACCAGTTGCAGGTGCGGGTGTGGGACGAGGGCGGCGACTGGGTCGGCGCCTGGTCGGAGTCGCTCGTGCTCGTGCAGTGAGGCGGGCTGGACGGGTCCCCGCCGCAGCCGCGGGGGCAGGCTCGCAAGCGAAGCCTCATGGGCCGCAGGCGCTTGCCGCGCGCTGCGCGCTGCGCATGCGCGCGCACCAGTCCGCCCCCGCCAGCACGCGAATCGCGCCCTGTTCATCCATCGTCGTCGCATTGCCAAGCGCAAGCCACTGCGCCACGCTGACGCTGCCGATGTCGGGCTGGGGCCAACGCCAGCGCCGCGCCTGCAACGCGTCCGCGGCAAGCAGCCCGCCATCGACCGCGCCGTGCTCGGGATACAGCACGTCCGAGCGCAGCACGGCGCTCAGCGGGCGGCCGCGGTCCGCATCCCATAGCCGCACGCTGCTGTTACCCCACAGCACGACGCGACCGTCGCCGAGCAGGGCGCCACCGCGCGCGCCCTCGTCGAGCGCAAGCGGTGGCGACAGACGCTCGCCCGGACCAAGGCGGCGCGCCAGCGGCCCGGCCGCGAGCAGCCACTGCTCGCCCTGGGCGTGCAGCAGCTGGTAGCCGTGCAGGCCGAGCGCATCGAGCCGCGCCTTGAGCGTCGCATCGGGGGCCTGCGGCCGCGGCAGGGCGGGCGCCCCGCCCGGCGCCGCGGGCGCCGTGACTTCCAGCGCCGGCTGCCGCCGCCACAGCCGCAGGCTGTCGTCGTCGGCCCAGCTCAGGATCGTGCCGCCGGCGTCGTCGACCGCGGCGCCGAGAACGCGGCCGACGTGCAGCAAGGGCAGGCTCAAGGGGGTCAGCGTGCCGGCGTCCCACAGCCGTGCGCCGGCCACCCGGCTCCAGGCCAGCACGCGCGTGCCATCGGCCGTGGCCACGGCCAGCACCGGCGCCTCGGCGCGATGATGGCGGCCGCGCGCGGCCAGCTCGCCCAGCGCCAGATCCCACACCTCGAGCCAGCCATCCGCGCCCGCGGTCAGCAACCTGCCGGCTCCCGGCAGCAGCAGCACGCGCGACAGGCTGCCCTCGCGATCGAGCGGGCGCTCGAAGCGCGGCGCGCCATCGGCCGCCTGCCACACGCGTACACGCCCGCGGCCCGCGCTCCACGACACCACCAGGCCCGCGTCGGCATCGAAACGCACGCCATCGACCAACTCGGGCGAGCTCCAGCGCGCATGCACCCTGCCCGCGTCCAGGTCGTGGCGCAGCAGAGTCGTGTCGCAAAAGCTGATCGCGCTGCGGCCGTCGGCGGCCAGTTCCACCCCGCGCGGCGCACAGCCGCTGTGCCATGCAAGCGCCGCACCGGCTGCGTCGACGCGCCAGAACGCCCCGGCCGCGGTCCACGCCAGCAGCCCGCCGCGCTCGACCAGGGCGGCGCCGGCAATCGCGCTGCCGGCAAGCCAGCGGCCAGCGGGCGTGGCGGCGGGCAGGGTCCACAGCTGCACGCCGTCGTCGCCCCAGCCGGCCAGCCGGCGCCCTTCGCGATCGACGGCAATGCGTGCCACCCCGCCGTGGGCGAGCGCGCGCGGCGGCGCCCCGCCGCCCCACAGCCACACGCCGCCCGCCGCGTCGCGGGTCAGCACCTCACCGCTCGGCAGGATGAGCCCCTCGGCCACCGTATCCGAGTGCAGGTGCGCATCCGTCTGGCGGCCGTTGTCGAGCGCATGCAGCCAGGCCTCGCGACCGCGCCAGGCCAGCAGCACGCGCGCGCCGGCGGCCACCTGGGTGCCGGCTGGCGCGCGCTCGCCGGCCGCTGTTCGCCCCCCATCCGGCGCTCCCGGCAGGGTGATCTCGCCCGCCAGCTCCAGCCCGCCTGCGAGCATGCCGATCGCAATCAGGGCGTTGTCGTGCGCGCGCCCCTCGCCGCCGAGGTCGGCCGCGCGGGCGAGGTAGTGGGCCGCGCGCAAGGCGTCGTCGCCCGCGTCGCGTGCCGACAGCGCACCGCTCCAGTAGCTGTCGATGCGCTGGCCCATGGCTTCGCGCTGCTGCTGCCAGAGTCCGGCGCCGAGCGCGGCCGAGGCCAGCAACAGCGCCGCCAGCCCGGCACGCGCGCCCACCTGGCGCCGGCGTAGCCGTCTCACCGCGGCAGCGCTTGCGTCGATGTAGCGGTCCAAGGCTTCGCCCAGCTCGTCGGCCCGCTCCGCCTGCCAGCGCTGCGCCTCGACGAGCGGTCCGCCACGCAGCAGCAGGCCGGCGTCGTCGGCCGCGCGCTGCCAGGCCGTGGCCGCCGGCAGCGCATGCTGGCGCCAGAGCAGGAACACGCGGTCCTCGTCGAGCCAGCGGCGCAACAGGTCCCAGGCGCGGAACAAGGCCTCGTGGGCCACCTCCAGCATGCGCGCGCCCCCCTCGTCCCGGCCCGACACCAGCAGCCGGGCAGCGACGAGGGCCTCGAGCAGCGGGTGCGCGGCGGCGGGCAGATCCTGCCAGCGCGCCGCACGCCGCGTGTAGCCGCCCTCGGGCTCGACCCGCACCAGCTGGCGAAAGGCGTGGCGCAGCGCACCGAGCGCCTCGTCGGCGGGCGCGAGGGCGGCGAGCACCGCCTCGGCTTCGTGGCGGATCGCGCCCTCCAGGCCGCCGAAGCGCGCGCGGTACTCGTCGAGGGTGATGCGTCGGTCATCGCCGAAGTCGCGCCACAGCCGGTTCAGCGTGAACGCGAGCAGCGGCAGCGCGTCGGGGCTGCCGGTGTCGTGCGCCAGCGCCTCGACCAGTCCCTCCTCCAGTTCGAGCCCGGCGACGCGCGCCGGGCCGCTGATGATCTCGGCGAAGTGGCTGGCGTCCATCGGCGCCAGCGGCTGCTGGCGGAAGGGCAGCGCCCCCCACAGCGGCAGGGCCTGCAAGGCTGCCAGATAGTCCGCGCGCAGGGTCGCCAGGCAGTACAACTCGCCGCGCTCGGGCGCGAGCGCCACGCGCAGGGCCTGCACGAAGCGCGCCGCGGCCTCGGGCTCGCTGGTGGTGAGGAGCTCCTCGAGCTGGTCGACCACCAGCAACACCGCCGGCCGCTCCGGCTCCGCGGCGAAGGCCGACGCCAGCGCCGCCCCGAGCACGGCCGGTGCACTGGCGGGCGCCAGCCCCGTTGGCAGCAGGCGGGCGAGCTCCTCATCGGGCCGGCGCAGCGGGCGCAGCGGGCCGAGCACGCGCCACTCCGCCATGCGCGCGATGCGCGGCAACACGCCCGCGCGCACCAGCGAGGACTTGCCGCTGCCCGAAGCGCCGACCACCACCAGCAGGCGCTCGCCGCCGTAGCGGCGCATCTGCGCCAGGGTGTCGAGACAGCGCCGCTGCTCCTGATCGCGGCCGAAATACACTGCGGCGTCGGCCGCCTGGAAGGGCGCGAGGCCCGGATAGGGTGCGCGCCCGCCGTCCCAGGCGAAGCTGTCGGCCGGGTCCAGGCCGGCGCTGCGCATGCCGCGCCACAGCCGCGCGTAGCCTTCTTCGGCGTCGGCGCGCAGATCGACCACCTGGGTGTCGAGCAGCAGTGGACGCAGGCTGCACTCGCCGATCACCACCGGGAACAGCCGCTTGCCGAGCGCACGCGCATGCGTGATCTCGGCGAAGCACCAGTCCGACGCCATCGAGTGCGCGCTGCACAGCACCACCACGCCGCTGCAGGTGCGCAGCCGGGCATAGATCTCGCGCTCCCAGTCGCGGCCGGCGGGAATGCCGTCGGCGGGATCGAAGTCGAGAAACAGCGACTGATAACCCTGCTCGCGCAGCCGCGCGGCCATCCCCTCTGCCGCCTGGCGGTCGCGACTGCTGTGGCTGATGAAGATTCCTGACACCGCTGCCCTCCGACCCGCCCCTCACCCGCCATGCAGCATGCACCCGCCGCCACCGTGCGCCAAGTCCTGCCGGGCGGGCTCAGCCCACTAGGCCGCGCGCCTCGCCCAGCGCCGCGCCGAGGTCGCTGCGCAGCAGCTCGGCCGGCAGGTGTGGCGCGCGCAGGCGCATCAGCTCGGTCTGGATCGCCGGCGGCACGACGATGAAGACCACGATCGACTGTGCTTTCAGGCGCTCGACCATTTCCTCGAGGGCAAACTGCGCCGACAGATCCATGAAGGGCACGCGACTGCAGTCGAACACCGCCACCCGCGTGCCGATCACCTGATCGACGCGATCGAGCAGCTGGCTGGTCGAGCCGAAGAAGAAGGGGCCGCCGACCTCGATCACGCGTACCCCGCTGTCCATGTCCGCCTCGCTTTGGCTCACGCCGCCCGCCGCGCCTGCGCCGGAGGCCACGCCGAAGGCAGGGCGACGACGCCGGCGGTCAGGCCGCCGAAAAAATCCCCCCGCAGGCGCGCAAGCGAATAGGGCCGCTCGTCCATCGACACTCCCGTGCTGGACACTCGGCCGGGCGGGCTTGGCCGACTCTGAGGGTGCTGTCTCCCCGCCGTGTTGTGTCGCAAAGATGTGGCAAACGCGCGGCCGACGCAAGCGCGGCCACGCCTCGGGTGCCATCTTCCCGTAGCATTACGGCGACCGCGCGTCGGGCCGACCGCCGCGTCCGCCTTCCACCCCACGCCGCGCAGGCCTGCGCGCCCCGCCACGACGGAGAATTCGATCGATGATCAAGCACGGCCTCCAGATCTTCGCCTGCAACGCCAGCCGCGAGCTGGCCTGCGACATCAGCCAGCGCCTGGGCATGCGCCCGGGGCAGCTCGACATCTCGCGCTTTTCCAACGACAACCTGCGGGTACAGGTCCAGGAGAACGTGCGCGAGCGCGACGTCTTCGTGCTGCAGTCCTTCGCCGAACCGGTGAGCGAGCACATCATGGAGCTGCTGATCACCCTCGATGCCCTGCGCAGTGCCTCGGCACAGCGCATCACCGCGGTGATTCCCTATTACTCCTACGCCCGCTCGGACAAGAAGGACGCGCCGCGGATCTCGATCACCGGCAGGCTGATCGCCGACCTGCTGCGCACCGCCGGCGCCGACCGCGTGCTGACGATGGACCTGCACGCCGACCAGGTGCATGGCTTCTTCAGCGTGCCGGTCGACCACCTGACCGCCGTGTCGCTGATTGCCGAGCACTTCCGCAACCACTACGACCTCTCGAACATGGTCGCCGTCGCCACCGACGCGGGCGGCGCCAAGCGCGCCGGGCGTTTCTCGGAGAAGCTCGGCATCCCGATGGCCATCATCGACAAGCGCCGGGTGTCGGACACCGCGGTCAAGCAGGGCCACGTGGTGGGCGAGGTCGGCGGGCGCGACGTGGTCATCTTCGAGGACGAGATCGCCACCGGCGGCACGCTCGTGTCCTCGGTGGACACGCTGCGTGCGGCCGGCGCGAAGAGCGTGCATGCGGCGGCGACCCATGGCGTGCTGTGCGGACCGGCGATCGAACGCCTGGGCGCGGCGGCGATCGACTCCATCGTGGTCACCAATACGGTAAGCGTGCCGGCCGAAAAGCGCCTCGACAAGCTGACCGTGCTCAACGTGGCGCCGCTGTTTGCCGCCGCCATCGAGCGCATCCACAGCGGCCAGAGCGTGGGCGCGCTGTTCGAGTGATGGCGCGCGCCCTGCGCCTCAATTGCCCGGGCGCAGCGACACCATCCAGTAGGTCACGCCCAGCGCCAGCACCACGACACCGATCGCGAACAGGTACATCGGCTCGATCGTGCTCAGGTCGAGCACGATGACCTTGCGTGCGATCGCCATCAGCGCGGTCGCGATCACGAGCTTGACGTGGATGACGTCGTCACGCAGGTAGAGCGTGATGTTGACGAAGATCTCGATCGCGATCAGCACGGCCAGAAAGGCGGCGAACACGACGAAGATGTCGTTGAGGTCGAGCAGCAGGAAGGGTGGGGTCGACAGCTTCTCGTACAGCACCAGCACGACGTCGGCGACCGTCCACAGGATCACCGCCACCATCAGCACGGCAAGCACGCGGATCGCCTGACGGATGACCCAATGCAGGCGGTCGATCAGGGGATCGTCGACGCGCTCGCCAAGGTGACTGTCGTGGTCCGCAGACCGTGTACTTTTCGCCGTATCCATGTTGGCCTCCCGGCCCCAGGTAGTACCGCCGGGGGCCGGGCCGCCGCGCCCTGCGACGCCCCCGGCCCCCGTCACCTCAGTTCAGACTCGAAGGGGCGCCGCGCATGCGCCACTTTTCCAGCGCACGCGCCAGCACCTCGACCTCGGCCGGCGTCTCCACGCCGTCGGCGCTGACGATGTCCTGCATGGCGCGCAGCAGGGCCTGCTGCAGCGCGGGCTCGGCAATGTCCTCGAGGATCTGGTCCAGCACCTCGTCGGCAAGCTTCAGGCGCATGCCGTCCATGTAGTGGGCACCGAGCAGCAGGTCGTCGCAGTACTCGCGCAGGATGCGCTCGAACTCCACGCTGCCGAGGCCCAGGCGACGGGCGAGGTCGGTGTGCATCAGGGTGTCGAGCTCGGTGTGGTCGAGGCCACCGTCGGCCAGCACGGTGAGGGCAAGGATGCGGGCGGCGGCGGGGGTGCTGTCGGTGTCGTAGTGGCGCATGGTGCTGTCTCCTTCTTGTGTCGGGATGGCTGCAAGGCCCGGGTCAGCCGGGTTGGGAGACCCCGACAGCGCTGCAGACGGATGCAGACTAAAGGAGAACCGTTCTCATAAAAAGTCGATTAAACTTTGTTATTGAATCGATTTTTTCGACGGAACGAGGCCAGCGCGATGATGACTGAGCTCAACTACAAGCACTTGCGCTACTTCTGGACGGTGGCGCGGGTGGGCACGATTGCCGAGGCGGGCCGGGTGTTGAACCTGGCGCCCCATTCGATCAGCGCCCAGCTCGCCACCTTCGAGGCGGCACTCGGCGTCAGCCTCTTTCGCCGGGTCGGCCGCCGGCTGGCGCTGACCGAGGCAGGCGAGCGCATCCTCGGCCATGCGGAGCAGATCTTTGCGCTCGGCGACCAGATCGCGGACATCGTGCGCGACGACACGCTGCGGCGCAGCCTGCCCTTTCGCATCGGCTTCCCCGACTCGATGCCCAAGTCGGTCGTCCATCGCCTGATCGAGCCCGCCCTGCATGTGGAGCGCCCGGGCCGCCTGGTGTGCCGCGAAGCGCCACTCGCGGAGCTGCTCGCCGAGCTCGCGGTGCATCGGCTCGACCTCGTGATCGCCGACCGGCCGCTGCCGTCCGATGTCAGCGTGCGCGGCTACAGTACGCTGCTCGGCGAGAGCACGCTGACGGTGTTCGCGGCCCCGGCGCTGGCGGCACGACTGGCGGACGGCTTTCCCGTCAGCCTCGACGGCGCGCCCTTCCTGCTGCCGGGCGAGGACGTGGCCCACCGCAGTGCGCTGCTGCAATGGTTCGAGCAGCGGCGCCTGCGCCCCTCGGTGGTCGCCGAATTCGATGACAGCGCCCTGATGAAGGCCTTCGGCCAGAGCGGTGCAGGCGCATTCGTCGCGCCAAGCTCGATCGCCGACCATGTCTGCCGGCAGTACGACGTGGCGGCGCTGGGCGAGATCGCCGAGGTCCGCAGCCAGATCTTCGCGATCACCACCGAGCGACGGCTGTCGCATCCGGCCATGCAGGCCATCCGCGACCAGGCCGCCGGCAGCAGCGAATCGCTCAGCTTTGCTGCTGTGCGGCCTGCTGCGCGCTGATCTCGGCGCGCACCTGGTCCATGTCCAGCCCACGCACCCCGGCGATCACCTGATTCAGCGCGTTCGCCGGCAGCGCGCCGGACTCGCGGAACACCATCACGCCCTCGCGGATCACCGCGATGGTGGGGATGGAGCGGATCTGGAAGGCGGCGGCGAGCTCCTGTTGGGCCTCGGTGTCGATCTTGCCGAACACGATGTCCGGGTTGGCCTCGGAGGCCGCCTCGTAGGTCGGCGCGAAGTTGCGGCAGGGGCCGCACCAGGCGGCCCAGAAATCGAGGAAGACGATCGGGTTCTGCGAGACCGTATCGTTGAAGTTGTCGCCGGTGAGTTCGACGGTTGCCATGTCAGCCCCTGATTGAATGAGCGACTGCCGATGATACACGCCCGGAAGTGGGGCCCCGGCGTCATTTCGTCGCGCACGCGCCGCGCGCCCCCGCCGCCCGCAGGCCGCGCAGGGGGGTACACGGCCCGCCCTACGCAGCGGACCTGCAGGCCGGCGATCAGAGCAGCGGCGCCAGCCAGCGCGCCGCCTCGTCCTCTTCCATGCCGGTGCGGCGTGCCCAGTCAGCGAGTTGATCGCGGCCGATCTTCGGGATCGCGAAGTAATGGCTCTCGGGGTGGGCGAAGTAGAAGCCGCTCACCGCCGCGGCCGGCATCATCGCGTAGCTCTCGGTGAGGTCCATGCCGATGCGCGCGCGCGCGCCGAGGAGCTCGAACAGCGGGCCCTTCACCGTGTGGTCGGGGCAGGCCGGATAGCCCGGCGCCGGGCGGATGCCGCGGTACTCCTCGCGGATCAGCGCGTCGTTGTCCAGCGTCTCGTCGGCGGCATAGCCCCAGCACTCACGGCGCACGCGCTCGTGCAGCCACTCGGCGCAGGCCTCGGCGAGGCGGTCGGCCAGGCTCTTCAGCATGATGGCGTGGTAGTCGTCGTGCGCGGCCTCGAACTCGGCGAGCTTGGCCTCAATGCCCAGGCCGGCGGTCACGGCGAAGGCGCCGACCCAGTCCGCCACACCCGAGTCCTTGGGCGCGACGAAGTCGGCCAGGCACCAGTGCGGCTTGCCGGCCGGGCGCTCGTGCTGCTGGCGCAGGCCGTGCCAGACCATGGCCAGATGCTTGCGGTCCTCGCCGGTGTAGAGCTCGATGTCGTCGCCGACGGCGTTGGCGGGGAACAGGCCGAACACCGCCTTCGCCTGCAACCAGGCCTCGGCCACGATCTTCTCGAGCATGGCCTTGCCGTCGGCGAACACGTTGCGCGCGGTCTCGCCTACCACCGCGTCGTCCAGGATGGCGGGGAAGCGGCCGGCCAGGTCCCAGGTCTGGAAGAAGGGGCCCCAGTCGATGTAGTCGACCAGCTCGCCGAGCTCGACGTCGATCGCCTGCACGCCGAGCATGTTCGGGCGCGGCGGAAAATAGGGGACAGACCCCGATTTCCCCTCAGGAAATTGGGGTCTGTCCCCTATTTCCCAGCGGAAAGCATTCGCACGCGCGGCCTCGATGCTCACCAGCTGCACGCCCTTCTTGTTGGCGTGCAGGGCGCGGATCTTCTCGTAGTCGGCGGCGACCTCGGCCTTGAAGGCCTCGCTCTGGCCTTCGGACAGCAGCGCGGTGACCACGCCCACCGCGCGCGAGGCATCCGGCACATACACCACCGGCTGGTCGTAGTGCGGCGCGATCTTGATCGCGGTGTGGTTGCGGCTGGTGGTGGCGCCGCCGATCAGGAGCGGCACGGAAAAGCCCTGGCGCTTCATCTCGGCGGCGACGTGGCTCATTTCCTCCAGCGAGGGCGTGATCAGGCCCGACAGGCCGATCGCCTGCGCGCCATGCTCCTTCGCCGCTTCCAGGATCTTCGTCGCCGGCACCATCACGCCGAGGTCGATCACCTCGTAGCCGTTGCAGCCGAGCACCACGCCGACGATGTTCTTGCCGATGTCGTGCACGTCGCCCTTGACCGTGGCCATGATGATGCGGCCCTTGCTGGTCGCACCGGTGCGCAGCTTCTCGGCCTCGATGTAGGGGATCAGGTGGGCGACCGCCTGCTTCATCACGCGCGCCGACTTCACCACCTGGGGCAGGAACATCTTGCCCGCGCCGAAGAGGTCGCCGACCACGCTCATGCCCGCCATCAGGGGGCCTTCGATCACCGCCAGCGGCGGCTTGCCTTCGGCCTCGAGCTTGGCGCGCACCTCCTCGGTGTCGGCAACGACGAACTCGGTGATGCCCTTCACCAGCGCGTGGGAGAGGCGCTCTTCCACCGACCAGGCGCGCCAGGCCAGATCCTGCGTGGACTCCTTGGCCTGGCCCTTCACCGTCTGCGCCAGCTCGACCAGCGCCTCGCCCGCCCCGGGCTTGCGGTTCATCACCACGTCCTCGACCTTGTCGCGCAGCACCGGTTCGAGTTCGTCATACACGCCGAGCTGGCCGGCGTTGACGATGCCCATCGACAGGCCGGCCTTGATCGCGTGGTACAGGAACACGGTGTGGATCGCCTCGCGCACCGGGTCGTTGCCGCGGAAGCTGAAGCTCACGTTCGACACCCCGCCCGAGGTCTTCGCGTACGGCAGGTTCTCCTTGATCCAGGCCACGGCGTTGATGAAGTCGACCGCGTAGTTGTCGTGCTCCTCGATACCGGTGGCGATGGCGAAGATGTTGGGGTCGAAGATGATGTCCTCGGCTGGGAAGCCGGCACCGCCCTCGGCGACCGGCTTGGTGAGCAGCGTGTAGGCACGCTCGCAGATCTCGGTCTTGCGGCGGAAGGTATCGGCCTGGCCCTGCTCGTCGAAGGCCATCACGATCACCGCCGCGCCGTAGCGGCGCGCGAGCCGCGCCTGGCGCAGGAACTCGGCCTCACCCTCCTTCATCGAGATCGAATTGACCACGCCCTTGCCCTGGATGCACTTGAGGCCGGTCTCGATCACCGACCACTTCGACGAGTCGAGCATGATCGGCACGCGCGAGATGTCGGGCTCGGTGGCAATGAGCTTGCAGAAGCGCTCCATGGCGGCGACCGAATCGAGCATCGCCTCGTCCATGTTGATGTCGATGACCTGGGCGCCGTTCTCGACCTGCTGGCGCGCGACCGCGAGCGCGTCGTCGAAGCGGCCTTCAAGGATCATGCGCGCGAAGGCCTTGGAGCCGGTGACGTTGGTGCGCTCGCCGACGTTGACGAACAGGGCGTCGCTGCCGACGTTGAAGGGCTCGAGGCCCGACAAGCGCAGCTTCTTGTCGATGACGGGCACGGCGCGCGGCGCAAGGCCGGCAACGGCTTCGGCGATCGCCGCGATGTGCGCCGGCGTGGTGCCGCAGCAGCCGCCGACGATGTTCACCAGGCCGCTTTGCGCCCATTCGCGGATCTCGCCGGCAAGGTGCTCGGGCGTCTCGTCGTAGCCGGTGGGCGACAGCGGGTTGGGCAGGCCGGCGTTGGGGTGGGCGGAGACATGGGTGTCGCAGGCGGTGGACAGCTCCTCGACGTACTGGCGCAACTGGTCGGCACCGAGCGCGCAGTTGAGGCCGAAGCTGATCGGCTGCGCATGGCTGAGCGAGTTCCAGAAGGCCTCGGCGGTCTGGCCCGACAGCGTGCGGCCGGAGGCGTCGGTGATGGTGCCGGAGATCATCACCGGCCAGCGCTTGCCCAGGTCGTCGAACAGCTTCTCGATCGCAAATACGGCGGCCTTGGCGTTGAGCGTGTCGAACACGGTCTCGATCAGCAGCAGGTCGGCGCCGCCTTCGAGCAGGCCCCTGGCCGAGTCGTAGTAGTCGTCGGCGAGCGCATCGAAGCTGATGTTGCGGAAGCCGGGGTCGTTTACGTCCGGCGAGATCGACAGCGTGCGCGAGGTCGGCCCGAGCACGCCGGCGCAGTAGCGCGGCTTGGCGGGGTTCTCTGCGGTGTATTCGTCGCACAGCTGGCGCACCAGGCGCGCACCCTCGACGTTGAGTTCGTAAGCCAGCGCCTCCAGCCCGTATTCGGCCTGCGACACGCGGGTGGCGTTGAAGGTGTTGGTCTCGATGATGTCCGCGCCGGCCTCGAGATAGGCGCGGTGGATGCCTGCGATCACGTCCGGGCGCGTGAGCACCAGCAGGTCGTTGTTGCCCTTGAGGTCCTTCGGGTGCTCGAGGAAGCGATCGCCGCGGTAGTCCGCCTCGCCCAGCTTTTCCTGCTGGATCATGGTGCCCATCGCGCCATCCAGGATCAGGATGCGCTCGGCGAGAAGCTGGCGGAGTTCGGTGCTGCGGTCGGCTTGCATGGGTCGGTCCTCGGTCATTCAACGGTCGCCGGGCAACGCCATGCAGAAAAAACGAACGGCGCCACAAACCGGCTGAAGGTTTGTGAGCGCCGTTGATCGGTTGCCGAGCCTGGCCCGCACAGGATCGGTGGGTCGCAGCGCTCCTCGGCAAGACGCGAATTCTATCGGCTGTACTGGCCGCCTGCCAAGCCCGTTGCCGCAGGCAAGCGCCACACTAAACCTTCACCAGATCCACGGATAGGCGAAGGGATGCGCATAGGGGTAGCCGTAAAAGCCGCGCGGGTAGCCCCAGCGCCCACCCCACACCCAGGGGCCGCGGTAGTAGCTACCCCAGAAGCCGAACATGCCGCCGTCGCGCGGGAACACATAGGTCTGGCTGGTGCGCACCACCTTGCCGTCGATGAAGTGCACATTGAACAGCGTCGCAATACCCGGGCCGTCGTTGCGAATATTCCAGTCCCACACCACCTCGCCCGACAGGTGGAAGGTCTGCACCGAGCGGTGCGTGCCCAGCAGGCGCGCCACCTGCGCCTCGTCCATGCCCGGCTCGACCCGCGCCAGATTCTCGGCGGCCAGCGCATCCCACTGGCGCAGCACGATGCCGCCCTGATCGACCTCCACCATCAGGCAGGTGTGGCCGTAGGGCTGGGTGGCGTACTCGAGCACGGTCGTGCCGTCGTCGTTGGTCCAGCGCCGGGTCGGCTCGCCACGCTCGGCGAGTGCCTCGGCCTCGGTGGTGTAGGGCCGCGGCGGTGCAAACACCGCACAGCCGGCAAGTTGCAGGGACACGAGGACAAGCAGCAGCCACAGCAGGGTGCGCAAGGGCGAGACCCATAGCGACGACCGTCCCGGCATCGCCGGGCACACGGGTCTCTCGGTCGTGATCATCATCGCTCTCCTTCAGCGGCGATAGCGGGTGTACCGCCCCGTGCCCGTGACCCGGCCCTCGGTGTTGAAGGACACGGTGAAGAACATCGGGTCGCCGCCGGTGCTATTGCCGTGGTCGAACTTCCACTCCCACACCGTCTCCTGCTTGAGCTGGAAGAACTGGCTGGAAGCCGGCTTGCCAAGCAGGCGCCGCACCTGATCGCCGTTCATGCCGCGTTCGACGCGCGCAAAGCTCGCTTCGTTCAACACCTGATCGATGCTGCGCAGGATGTTGTCCGCACCGATCGTGATCATGAAGCACTCGATGCCCTCGGGCTGGCGGCTGTACTCCCAGGTCGTCGAACCATCCTCGTTGCGCCACTCCATGTGCGGCGGCCCGAAGCGCTCGCGCACCTCGACCGCCGTCGACACGCCGGGCTGCAGCTCGCGGACGTTGATGTAGTCGCAGGCAGTGATGCCAATGGCCGATAGCAAGCTGCAAACCCAGGCAAGCAGGCGTCTCATCAGTCAGTGCTCCAGACGGGGGGCCGGACCCGAGGCCGGCGATCGATTTCGCCTCAAGCATCCGCCATGCAGGCGGCCTTTGCAATCCAGCAAGCGTGAGGCTTTGCAAATGCCGGACTGTGTGCGCCTCAAGAAACCGGCGAGGGCCGGGCGGGTTACCCCGGCCGGCCCTCCTTGGCGCTGCACGGCGTCGCCGCCGAGTACGCTCACTGCATGTCGGCGATCGCCTCGTAGGTGCTGCCGCTGACCTTGAAGAAGGCGTAGTTGCCCGGCACGTCGCCCGCCGCATCGAATTCATGGTCGCCGGCGGCGCCCTTGTAGTCGATGTCCTTGCCTTCGGCGATCAGCTGCTTGGCCTTCGCCCACTCGCCGGCCATGATCGGCTCGCCCGGCGCCGAGGCTACGGCGCGCAGCGACTCGGCGAGTTTGGCCTTGTCGCCGCCCGCCTTCTCGATCGCCAGCGCGGCCAGGAAGGCAGCGTCGTACGAGGTGGTGGTGAAGATCGCGTCGGGGTTGCCACCCGCGGCCGAGAAGGCGGCACGGAAGGCGTCGAGCGAGGCCGAGGCCTCGCCCACCGGCGCCGAGGCAAAGAAGCTGCCGAGGTTCTGCTCGCCGAGCGAGCGGATCACGGCCTCGGACTTCATGCCGTCGGCGCCGATGAAGGTCTTGAAGAAGTTGTTCTCCAGCGCCTGGCGCAGGATGGTGAGGCCGGTGCCGTCGCCGTAGTCGAAGATCACCAGGGTGTCGGCGCCGCCGCGCGCGAGCTGGGCGAGGTCGGAGCGGTAGGACGCCTTGCCGTCCTCGTGGCCGGAGTAGCCGGCGATGGTGCCGCCGTTGCCTTCGAACTCGGCCTTGAAGGACTCGGCCAGGCCCTTGCCATAGTCGTTGTTGAGGTAGGCCACCGCCACCTTGTCGATGCCACGCGCCTTGAGGGTGCGGGCGAGTGCGCGGCCCTGGTAGTCGTCGGAGGGCACGGTGCGGTAGACCAGGTCCTTGTCGTTGAGCCGGGTGATCTCGGGCGAGGTGCCCGAGGGCGTGACCATCAGCACGCCGGCGGGCACCGTGACCGAGTTGGCCGCCGCCAGCACGGCCCCCGAGCAATGCGGGCCCACGGTGGCGATCACGCGGTCGATGTTCACCGCCTTGGTGGCAGCGTCGGTGGCGTTCTGCGGGTTGCAGGCGCTGTCGCCGACGACCACCTCGAGCTTGCCGCCGTTGAGGATGCCGCCCTGCTCATTGACCTGGGCAACGGCCAGGCGCGAGGCATCCAGCATGGACGGCGCCATCGCCGCGATCGCGCCGGAGATACCGCCGAGCAGGCCGATCTTGACGTTCTGCGCATGGGCCGGGGTGGCAAGCACGGCCGCGCCGAGGAGCGAGCCGACGAGGGTTGCAAGGGTCTTCTTGTTCATTAGGGTCACCTCCAGAATGTGCCGTGGCACGTGTTGGCTGAATCGGAGGCCCTGCGGACCCCCGCGGTTGAATGCATCGAAGCCGCCCAGGCCCTCACCGAGGGGGCGGCGCGGCGCCGGCGTGGTGCTCGGGCAGGATGCCCTCGGGGCGGAAGCGCAGCACCAGTTGCAGGGTCAGGCCGATGATGAAGACCCGGGCGTACTTGGCCTGGATCGCGACCTCGGTCGGCAGGCGGTCGGTGAGCAGCTCGGACACCGACCAGATGATCCAGATCACCGCCGCGCCCAGGATGGCGCCGCGGTTGTTCCCCGAGCCGCCCAGGATCAGCATGATCCAGATCAGGAAGGTGGCGATCATCGGGTCGATCGCCTCGGGCGTGATCGAGCGGTTGAAATGCACGAACAGCGCACCGGCCAGGCCCATCAGCGCCGAGCCGAAGACGAAAGCCTGCAGGCGGCGATCGGCGACGCGCTTGCCCATCGCCGCGGCGGCGTTCTCGTTGTCGCGAATGGCCCGCATCATGCGGCCCCAGGGCGCATTCACCTGGCGCTCGACGAGCAGGTAGGCGAGCAGTACCAGCACCCCCACGATCGCCAGATAAGCGAGCTGAGACTGCATGTAGGGCAGTTCGCCAAAGGGACGCGGCACGCCGGTGATGCCGCGCACGCCGCCGGTGAGCCAGCCCTCGGTGCGGATCACCAGGCGGATGATCTCGGCGATGCCGATGGTGGCAATCGCCAGGTAGTCGGAGCGAAAGCGCAGGCAGATCTTGCCGATCGGCCACGCGATCGCCGCTGCCACGACCATTGCCGCCACCCAGCCCAGCACCATCGGCAGCTCGAAGCCGCCCAGCCGCTGCGCCGCCGGCAGGCTGGTGAGGATGGCCGAGGTGTAGGCACCGATCGCGAAAAAGCCCGCGATGCCGGCATTGAACAGGCCGGTGAAGCCCCACTGGATGTTGAGTCCGAGCGCGAGCAGGGCATAGATGCCGATCAGGATGGCCATGAAGACCGCGTAGTTGGCGAGACCGAGCAGATCCATCAGAGCACCTTGCCGTTGAGCAGGCCACGCGGGCGGACGAGCAGGATGAGCAGCAGCAGCGCAAAGGCAGTCGCCGCCTTGTACTGCGCCGGCAGGATGAAGATCGACATCTCCTCGGCGATGCCCACCACCAGGCCGCCGAGCACCGCGCCCTCGACACGGCCCACGCCGCCGACGATGGCGGCGGCGAACATCGGCAGCAGCAGTTGCCAGCCCATCATCGAATGCAGCTCGGTGTTGATGCCGAGCATGAAGCCCGAGGCCGCGCACAGCGCGCCGACGATGGCCCAGGTCAGCATCGTCACCTTGCGGTTGTCCACCCCCGACAGACGGGCCAGATCGGGGTTGTCCGACATCGCCCGCATCGCCTTGCCCCACTTGGAGTGGCGCAGGAAGAGCGCAAGGCCGATCACGATCAGCACCACCGAGGCCAGGGTGTAGAGCTCGCGCGGGCGCAGCAGGACGCCGAAATACGAGTCCGGCCGCACGATGCCGCTGGCGTAGGTCTTGGGGTCCACGCCCCACGTCACCTGCACCACCGAGCGCAGCATCAGCGCCACGCCAAGCGAGGCCATCACGGTGACGATCTTGGGCCGCGCCTTGAGGTAGTCGTAAAAGGCCTTGTCCACGCCGATGGCCACCACCGCGGTCACCGCCATCGCCAGCGGCAGGGCCGTCCATGGGTCCATGCCGCCGGCGACCAGGGCGAGCGCGATGAAGGCGCCGAGCGTGGCCATGTCGCCATGGGCGAAGTGGGCGAAGCGCAGGATGCCGAACACCAGCGTGATGCCGATCGCGCCGACCGCATAGATGGCACCGAGCACGATGCCCGGCACCAGGTAGAAGTTGAGGAAGTCGAGCAGGGTCATGTCGTCGTCCCGTCAGCCGCCGAGGAACATCTCGGCCACTTCGCGATCGGCGAGCAGGGCCTGGCCCGTGCCCTCGTGGCGGTTGGCGCCGGTCGCCAGCACGTAGCCGCGGTCGCAGAAGGCCAGCGCCTGCTTGGCGTGCTGCTCGACGAGCAGGATGGACACGCCGGCGTCGCGCACGTCGCGGGTGATCTGGAAGATCTGCTCCATGTACTTGGGCGACAGGCCGGCGGTCGGTTCGTCGAGCAGCAGCAGCTTCGGCGAGAGCATCAGCGCGCGCCCCATTGCCACCATCTGGCGCTGGCCGCCCGAGAGGTCGCCGGCGAGGTTCCTGCGCTTGGCCTTGAGATCGGGGAACAGGCCATACACGCGGTCGTAGGCCGCGGACAGGTCGCCGCTGCGCAGGAAGGCCCCCATCTCGAAGTTCTCGTGCACCGTCATCTCGCGAAACACGTTGTCCACCTGGGGCACGTAGCACACGCCGCGCTGCACGATACGGTTGGGCGCCCAGCCGGTGATGTCCTCACCGTCGAACACGATGCACCCGCCGCGCACGTTGAGCAGGCCGAACACCGCCTTCATCGCGGTGGATTTGCCGGCGCCATTGGGGCCGACGATGACAACGATCTCCTTGTCGGCCACCGTCATCGACACTCCCTGCAGGATGTCCGCATCGCCATAGCCGCCGCGCACCTCCTGCAGCTCGAGCAGCGCCATCACAGGTTGTCCCTGGGCAGTTCCTGCTCGCGCAGTTGCTCGACCCTGGGGTCATGCTCGGCCGCGTTGCGCTCGACCGCCGACGGCGTCTCGCCAAGATAGGCCTCGAGCACCCGCGCATCGGCGCGCACGGTGTGGAAGTCGCCCTCGATCAGGACCCTGCCCTCGGCCATGCACACCACCGGCTGACACAGTTTCTCGATCATCTCCATGTCGTGCTCGATGAGGATGAAGGTGTAGCCCCAGTCCCGATTGAGGATCAGGATCTTCTCCTCGAGCTTGCGCAACAGGGTGCGATTGACGCCGGCCGCCGGCTCATCGAGCAGCACCAGCCTGGCGTCGGTCATCATCGTGCGGCCCAGCTCGAGCAGCTTCTTCTGCCCGCCCGACAGGTTGCCGGCGCGCTCGTGCGCGACATGGCTGAGCTCGAGAAAGGCCAGCGTCTCCTCGGCCTTGCGCCGCACCGCCGCCTCGACCTCGCACACTTTGCCCCAGGCCAGCCAGTTGGCGAACAGGTTCTCGCCTGGCTGCTGCGGCGGCACCATCATCAGGTTCTCGAGCGCGCTCAGGCGTTGGAACTCGTGCGGAATCTGGAAGGTGCGCACCAGGCCCTTGTGGAACAGCGCATCGGTCGACAGCGGCGTGACGTCCTCGCCGAGAAAGCGGATCGTGCCCGCGGTGGGCTGCAGCGCCCCCGCGATCAGGTTGAACAGCGTCGTCTTGCCCGCGCCATTGGGGCCGATGAGGCCAAGGATCTCGCCCTTGTTCACCCGCATCGTGCAGCCATCGACGGCGCGAAAGCCGCCGAAGGCTTTGACCAGGCCTTGCACTTCCAGCATAAAGCGTGTCCCTTGCGTAACCCGCGCCGGCTGCGGCACGGCCGTTCGTCGCACGATCCCCTGACGAGTCGCAACGGCCGCGATGTCACACCCCTGACTGCATCGCTGGACTCTAGCTCAAGGCCCGCGGGGCGCAAAGTCAGGGGCAACCACAACATGCGCGCCCCGCGGCCATATCCGTTATTCAGAATATAATGCTGCGCCTGAGGAGCTGGAGCCCAACAAGAATGAAGCACATCACCCCCAAGGAAGCGCACGCGCTGCTGCAGTCGGACCCGGATGCGCTGCTGATCGACGTGCGCAGCGAGATCGAATTCCTCTTCGTCGGCCATCCGGTGGGCGCGATTCACGTGTCCTGGAACGATGGCCCGGACTGGGACATCAATCCGAGCTTCGTCGGCGAGATCAAGAAGCTGGCCGGCAACGGCGGCCATCGGCCGATCCTGCTCATCTGCCGCTCGGGCAATCGCTCGGCCATCGCCGGCGAGGCCCTGGAGCAGGCCGGCTTCACCGCCGTCTACAACATCAGCGACGGCTTCGAGGGCGAGCTCGACCACAATCACCACCGCAACACCGTAAACGGCTGGCGCCACGACGGCCTGCCGTGGGAGCAGTGCTGAGGGCAGCCGCGCCCGGCAGCGCGGGTCAGCCGCGATCGACGCTCACTGGCGCCCTGCCGCCAGCGCCAGCCACAGCACCCAGCCGAGCAGCCCGCAGCCGAGGAACACCGCCATGCCGCCTGCCAGGCTGAGCGGGCTGGCCCACAGCAAGGGCGCCGCCACACCGGCGCTGAGCGTATTCAGCCCGATCTGCACGAAGCTCTGACAGCTCGAAGCCATGCCGCGGCGTGCGGGGAAGAGCTCGAGCGCCAGCAGGCTCATGCTCGGCGTCGCCAGCGCCATGCCGCAACTGAACACCGCGATCGGCAGGATCGACTGCGGCACCCCTGCCGGCAGCCCGGCCGCCACCGCCAGGTTCAGCGCCACGCCGACGAGCATCACCGCGAAGCCCGCGCCGACGGTGCGCCGCGGCCGCCAGCGCCCGGCCAAGCGCTCGGACAGCAGCGAGCCGAGCATCATGCCGCTCACCGCCGGTCCGAACAGCCACACGAAGCCGGCCTGCGACAGGCCGAGATGCTCGAGGATGAACACCGGCGCCGACAACACGTACACGAAGAAACCGTTGAAGCTGAACGCGATCGCCAGCGCGAGCAGCATGAAGGCCAGGCGCCCGAAGATGGCCCGGTAGCCGCGCCACAGGTGGGCCGGGTGCATCGACTGGCGATCTTCCGCGGCCAATGTCTCGGGCAGGAAGCGCCAGGTCATCCACGCCAGCAGGGTGCCGAACAGCGCGAGAAAGGCGAAGATCGCGCGCCACCCTGCCAGCGCCAGCAAGGCCGCGCCGAACAGGGGCGCGACCGCCGGCGCCAGCGCAAAGATCAGCATCACGCGCGACATCAGGCGCTGCGCCTGCGGACCGTCGTGCAGGTCGCGCACCACGGCGCGCCCGACCACGACGCCGGCGCCTCCGCACAAGCCCTGCAGCGCCCGCCCGAACCACAGCCATTCGATGCTCGGCGCCAGCGCACAGATCAGCGAGGCGAGCGCGAACAGGCTGGTCATCACGATCAGCATGCGGCGGCGGCCGAAGCGGTCGGCGAGCACGCCCTGCCACAGCACCATCAGCGCCAGCGCGCCCATGTAGGCGGTGAGCGTCTGCTGCACCTCGATCTGGCTCGCCCCGAGCGCCGCACGAATGTGCGGGAAGGCAGGCAGGTAGGTGTCGATCGCGAACGGGCCGATGGCGGACAGTGCCGCCAGCAGCCAGGGCAGCCAGGAGGAATTGGAGGGCATTGAAGCGGCGGGTGGGTGTTGTCGTTATTGTTGCGCTTGCTGGCGTTGAGACCTGGCCCGGAATCCAGCTCATGAGCCGGATGCAGCGCCAACGCCGCGCGCGACCGACCCCGAGCTTACCCCAAGGCGCGCGCCGCGCCGCCCTCAACGCACGTCCACGCTGCGGCGGTATTGGATCGCCTCGGCGACCTGCGCCGCGCCGGGCCGGGCGGCGCCGGCCAGGTCGGCCAGCGTGCGCGCCACCCGCAGGATGCGGTGATAGGCGCGCGCCGACAGGTTGAGCCGCGCCATTGCCTGCTTGAGCAGGGCCGCGCCCGCCGTATCCGGTGTGCAGTGGCGGTCGACCTGGCCCGCCTCGAGCCGCGCATTGACCACCCCCTGGCGCTCGAGCTGGATCGCACGCGCCGCCTCCACGCGCTGGCGCACGGCCTCCGAGCCCTCGCCGGGCGCCGCCGCGACCAACTCCTCATGGGCCAGCGCGGGTACTTCGACGACCAGATCGATGCGGTCGAGCAGCGGCCCCGACACCCGCCCGCGATAGCGCGCCACCTGCTCCGGCGAGCACACGCAGCGCCGCGTCGGATGGCCGGCGTAACCGCAAGGGCAGGGGTTCATCGCCGCCACGAGCTGGAAGCGGGCTGGGAATTCCGCGCGCCGACGCACCCGCGACACGGTGACCGCGCCGGTCTCGAGCGGCTCGCGCAAGGCCTCGAGCACGCGGCGGTCGAACTCGGGCAGTTCGTCGAGGAACAGCACGCCGTGGTTCGCCAGCGAGATCTCGCCCGGCCGCGGCGTCGCCCCGCCGCCCACCAGCGCCGCGGCCGAGGCCGAATGGTGGGGCGCACGAAATGGCCGCTGGCGCCAGTGCGCCGGATCGAAGCGGCCTTCGAGCGAGAACAGCGCCGCGCTCTCGACCGCCTCGTCCTCGCTCATTGTCGGCAGCAGGCCCGGCAGGCGCTGCGCGAGCATGGATTTTCCGGTGCCGGGCGGGCCGAACATCATGATCGAGTGCGCACCGGCCGCCGCCACCTCGAGCGCGCGACGCGCCTGCAGCTGGCCGCGCACGTCAGCCAGGTCGGGCACGCCCGCCCGCGCAGCGGGCTGCAGGGCGGCGGCCGGCTGCACCGGCAGTGCCACATGGCCATTGAGGTGGGCGCACACGGCGAGCAGGCTGGCGGCCGGCAACACCCGTGCGCCCGAGGCGAGCGCCGCCTCGGCGGCGTTGTCGGCAGGCAGCACCAGTGCCCGGCCGCCACGCGCGGCGGCAAGCGCCACCGCGAGCACGCCACGCACCGCGCGCAGATCACCGGTCAGCGACAGCTCGCCGCAGAACTCCGCCGCTTCCAGGCCCTGCCCCGCCACCTGCCCGGACGCAACCAGGATGCCGACGGCGATGGCGAGATCGAAGCGCCCACCCTCCTTGGGCAGGTCGGCGGGTGCCAGGTTGACCGTGATGCGGCGCTGGGGGAATTCGAACTGCGAGGTCTGGATCGCCGCCCGCACGCGATCGCGCGCCTCGCGCACCTCGGTGTCGGGCAGGCCGACCAGGCTGAAGGCAGGCAGGCCGTTCGCCAGGTGTACTTCGACCGTGACCTCGGGCGCATCGAGGCCGGCAAGTGCGCGGCTGCGCACGAGCGCGAGGGACATGCGGTTCTCCTGAGCAGGCGGGACGCCAGTCTAGCGGAGAACGCAGTAATGACAAAAGGATAAGCCGGGCAGCGCGGACACGCCTGCCCGGCGTACGCGACTCAGTCGCTGCGGTCGGTCCGGTCGGCGTCCTCGGCGAGCAGGCGCTCGAGCTCCGCCACGCGCGCCTCGAGTTCGGCGAGCTTCTTGCGCGTATGCGCCAGCACCTCGCGCTGGACCTCGAATTCCTCGCGCGTGACCAGGTCGAGCTTACCCAGGGCGCCGCCGAGCAGGGCCTTGGCGTTCTTTTCAATGTCCCGGACCGGGCTGTTGGCGGCCAGTTCGGACAGCTTGGCGCCGATCTCGTCGAGGATGCGTGGAGTGCTCATGGTGGCTTGCGGCAAGGGTTGTGGATGCGGCGAAGTCTAGCACGCCGCCCCCGATGCACCAGAAACAGGCCTGCCCCCTACCGTGCGACGCACCAGACTGGTGCATGGAGGGCCATTCTCGTGCATGAAATCGTGCGGCAGTGCAGCAAACGCCCCCCGTGCGCGTGCATCGCAGGCCTCGGAAGCCTTGCTGGACAAGGCTTTTAGGAAGCTGGCACACACCCTGCTTAGGGATACCCGTCAAAAACTCTAAACCACCCGTCAGGAGCTCACCATGGGCAAGACCCTTCTCGCTACCGCCCTCACCGTCGCCGCCGCCCTGCCCGTGGCAGGCACCGCTCACGCCGACGGCCCGATCAGCGCCAACCTCACCCTCACCACCGACTACGTCTTCCGCGGCATCAGCCAGTCGCAGGGCAAGGCGGCGCTGCAGGGCGGCCTCGACTACGCCCACGAGAGCGGCCTGTACATCGGCACCTGGGGCTCGAACGTGGGCTGGGTGGATGACATCGCCAAGACCAACAACAGCCTCGAGCTCGACCTCTATGCCGGCTATGCCGGCGAGGCCGGTCCGCTGTCCTACGACGTCGGTGTGCTCCAGTACTACTACCCGGGCGACAAGATCGCCGGCACGCCGTCGCCGGACTCCACCGAGCTGTACCTGGCGCTGGGCTGGGAGTTCCTCGAGGTGAAGTACTCGCACGCGATCTCCAAGCACCTGTTCGGCTGGACCGGCACGAACGGCGAGAAGACCCGCAATAGCAACTATGTCGAGCTCAACGCCGAATACGAGATCGCACCGACCTGGTCGCTGTCGGCCCACGTCGGCCACCAGCGCATCCGTCGCAACAGCGACGCCTCGTACACGGACTGGGGTCTGGGCATCAGCAAGGACGTCGGCTTCGGCACGGTCGCCTTCAACTACTCCGACTCCGATGCCGACGGCAGCTGCGCGCTGAGCCAGCCCTACTGCTTCGGCAGCAACGGTAAGAACGCAGCGGGCGATCACTACGTGCTGTCCTTCAGCAAGGAATTCTGAGCCTTCACGATGTCCCGGCTCATCCGCGGATGAGCCGGGTGCAAGCCAACTTCACAGAGGTGGACCAACCATGAAATTCATCGCCGCCATCATCAAGCCCTTCAAGCTCGACGAAGTGCGCGAGGCGCTGTCCGCGATCGGCGTACAGGGCATCACCGTCACCGAGGTCAAGGGCTTCGGCCGCCAGAAGGGCCACACCGAGCTCTATCGCGGCGCCGAATACGTCGTCGACTTCCTGCCCAAGGTCAAGGTCGAAGCCGCCGTCTCCGACGACCTCCTCGACCAGGCCATCGAGGCCATCGAGAAGTCCGCCGCCACCGGCAAGATCGGCGACGGCAAGATCTTCGTCTTCGATCTGGAACAGGCCATCCGCATCCGCACCGGTGAGACCGGCTCGGACGCGTTGTAAGGGAGAACGAAAATGAAAAGACACTTTGCATTCCTGCCGGCACTGCTGCTCGCCGGCGCGTCGGGCGGCGCCTTCGCCCAGGAGGCGGTCGAGGCCGCAGTCGAGGTCAACAAGGGCGACGTGGCCTGGATCATGACCGCGACCCTGCTCGTGCTGATGATGGCCCTGCCCGGCCTGGCACTGTTCTACGGCGGCCTGGTGCGCGCCAAGAACATGCTATCGGTGCTGATGCAGGTGATGACCGTGTTCTCGCTCAACGCCCTGTTGTTCGCGATCTACGGCTACAGCCTGGCCTTCACCGAGGCCACACCCTTCATCGGCTCGCTCGACAAGGTCTTCCTGTCCGGCGTCACCATCGACTCGCTCGCCGACACCTTCACCGAGACCGTGAAGCTGCCCGAGTTCGCCTTCATCGCCTTCCAGGCCACCTTTGCCGGCATCACCGGGGCGCTCATCGTCGGCGCCTTCGCCGAGCGCATGAAGTTCTCCGCGGTGCTGATCTTCTCGGTGATCTGGTTCACCTTCTGCTACCTGCCGATCTGCCACATGGTGTGGGGCCCGGGCGGCTACCTGCTCGAGGACGGCGCGCTCGACTTCGCCGGCGGCACCGTGGTGCACATCAACGCCGGTATCGCCGGCCTGGTGGGCGCCTACATGGTGGGCAAGCGCATCGGCTTCGGTCGCGAATCGATGGCGCCGCACAGCCTGACGCTGACCATGGTCGGGGCCTCGCTGCTGTGGGTGGGCTGGTTCGGCTTCAACGCCGGCTCCAACCTCGAGGCCACCTCGGGCGCGGCACTGGCCTTCATCAACACCTTGTTCGCCACCGCCGCCGCGGTGCTGGCCTGGTCGCTGGGCGAAGCGCTGATCAAGGGCAAGCCCTCGATGCTGGGTGCGGCCTCGGGTGCGGTCGCCGGCCTGGTTGCCATCACCCCGGCCTGCGGCTCGGTCGGCCCGATGGGCGCCATCATCATCGGCCTGCTGTCCGGCTTCATCTGCCTGTGGGGCGTCAATGGCCTCAAGCACATGCTGGGGGCGGACGACGCGCTCGACGTGTTCGGCGTGCATGGCGTGGGCGGCATCGTCGGTGCCATCCTCACCGGCGTCTTCGCGGCCCCGTCGCTGGGCGGCACCGGCGGCGAAGACTTCGCCATGGGTGCCCAGGTGTGGATCCAGACCTGGAGCGTGATCGTGACCATCATCTGGTCGGCGGTGGTGGCCTTCATCGCCTACAAGATCGCCGACCTGCTCGTCGGCCTGCGGGTGCCGGAAGAGGAAGAGCGCGAAGGCCTCGACATCACCGCGCACGGCGAATCGGCCTACCGCGTGTAATCGCCCCTCAAGCACCTGCGGGACCGTGCTCCTGCGGTCCTGTTTCGAACGGCGCCCTGCGGGGCGCCGTATTTTTTGGTTCTTCGCGTAACCTGGCGGAGCTCGTGGCCGAAGCCCGGCATGTGGGCATCTGGGCCGCCTGAACACGCGACCTGCGCGGATACTGGCCCACACGGCGGCTTAGGGCTTCCTCGCGGTGCCGCCCCGCTGACTACTTTTCTCCCTTCTCCGCCGCGTGGCGCGCTTCGATCTCGCGACGGATGCGCTCGATCTCACGCGCCTTCGCCTGCGGTGTGCCCCACGCCGGCGGCTGCGCCTGCGCCTCGGCCCTCGCCTTCTCGCGCGCCGCGATCGCCTGGCGCCGTCGCTCTTCGGCCTGGCGCAAGGCCTCCGCCTGCGCCCGCTCGGCCTCCTCTTCGCGCGCGATGGCACGCTCCATCATGATCGGCGTCGGGCACGGCGCCAGCTTCGCCGCCGCGCCGTACTCGTCGACCATGCGCCAGGTCTCGCGGCGGGCAAACTCGGCCACCAGCGGCAGGTTCAGCGCCTGGAACACCGGGACCCAGGACTCCACCTCGCCCCCTTCCGCACCCTCGACGCGCACCCGGCGCCGCACCGACAGCTGCGGATTGAACTGGTACCAGCCCTGCTCCACGCGGCGGAAGAGCTGGCGGTTGTAGGCGTAGTCGCGTGCGACCTCGTTTCGCGCCAGCACGCTGGAAAGGTGCTGGCGCTTGTTGCGCTCGGCGCGCAGCACGCTGCCCGGCAGGTGCTGCCACGCATCGAGGATCGCCTGCGCCTCGAAGGCGGCCAGGAAACGGCGCTGCGGCCGGGTGAAGCGGCTGCGGAACAGCACCCACAGCGTCTGCACCAGGAAGTACTCGGCGTGATGGCGGTCGATGCGCACCAGGCGTTCGCCGGTGTTGAAGTCGATGCGCGCCGGCGCGACGCGCTCGAACACCGCGGCGAGCGGCCCGCGCGCATGGGCCGGGTCGCGGAAGGATTCGCGCAGCGCCCAGTGCAGCGCGTTCCAGCCGTAGTGGTCGGTGGCCTCGGGGTCGGCGCCGCGCTCGAGCAGCGCGTCGACCAGGGCGACGTTACCCGCGGCCGCGGCGGCCATCAGCGGCGTCTGGTTCATCGGCAGGCGGTGATCGACACCGTGCTGGTCGCACTGGCGCAGCACGTCCTTGAAGCTGCGGCCGAAGTACGGCATCCAGGTCTTGCGGCCGTGGGTGCCCAGCTGGCGCTCGAAGGCGCGCGCGGCGGCAAACTCGCCTTCCTCGGCGAGCAGTCGCGCGAGTTCCGGCTCGTCGTGGCAGGTGGCGTAGTCGTACAGTTGCTGGCGGTGCTTGCTGCCGGGGGCGCGCTCGCGGAAGGTCTTCACCAGCAGCTCGCGCAGCCGCACCTCGTCAGTCACCGGCCACGGCACCGGGCTCTGGCGCAGGATGTCGCGGCGGATGGCGTCGGCCTGTTCCTGCTTGCCCTGCAGCTCGAGCTTGCGCGCCTCCTTCTGCCAGTCCTCCAGCGTCGATTTCGCCGCCGCCAGCTTCACCGCGCCGCCCTCGGCCAGGCCCAGCAGGCCGAACAGCGGGTGCGCGGTATCCGACTCGATCACGTACAGGTTGCGGATCGCGCGCGTCAGCGCCACGTACAGCGCATTGACGAAGAACTTGTACACCTCCAGCGACTTGTCTTCCTTGTCGCGTGCGCGGCGGTATTCCAGGTTCTCCACCGCCAGGTCGGCCGCCTCGACGCCATCGACGATCTCGGCGAAGTCCTTGCGATGGTCGGAGACGAAGCGGTACAGCACGATGTTGTCGTACTCGAGCCCCTTCGCCTCGTGGATCGAGAACAGCAGTGGGGTGGCGAAGCGCTTTCGCGCCTCGGCCTTGTCCTCGTCGCGCATCACCAGCACGGCGAAGCGGGTGGACTGGCGCACGCTTTTGTCGAGCTCGCGCAGCGCGGCGTCCTTGTCCGCCATCAGCACCACCTCGCCCGGCTCGCCGCCGATCGCATCGACCAGGAAGTTGCTCTCGCGGTCGATCGAGCCGAAGCGGCGATGCTTGATCTTGAGCAGGGTGTTGGCCACCCGCGTGGCCTCGCGGCCGTTGCGGAAGTTGGCAGTGAGCACCGCCAGCTCCTGCCGCCGCGCGAGCTCCGGGTCACGCCAGAACAGGCTCTTCACCTGGCTCCAGGAGAAGAAGTTGGGATGCACGATCTGGTTCGAATCGCCGCATAGCAGGAAGTGGCCGGGCTTCTTCAGCGTCGCCAGCACCAGGTCGAGCTGCGCCGGGGTCAGGTCCTGCACCTCGTCGACGACCACGAAGTCGTAGCGCAGCGCGGCCAGCGCGCGCGAGGCCTGCGCGACCAGGCCGAGGTCGAACAGGCCGGCTTCGGCCAGCCACGCCCGATACTTGTCGAACAGGTCGTACAGGCGCTCACGGGCGTCGACCGGAAAGATCGACTGGCGCACGCCCAGCGCCAGGTAGTCGGCACGGCTCAGCACCCCGCCCGCACGGGCAACGATCACGCCGCGGATCTCCTCGAAGGCCTGATGCGCGTCGATGTCGCGAAAGCCCTGCCGCATGCGTGCGAACCACGCCGCAAAGTCGCGCCAGCTCGCCTCGCGCCCGGCCGGCACGCGGATCGATTCGACGAACTCGCGGAAGGACAGGAAGCTCGCGTCCTGGCCGGCATGCTCGAAGCCGTGGGCGTAATACAGGTCGCGCGCGCTCTGCGCCAGGTAGGCCGAGTGCGTGACGTACAGCACCTCGCCCTCGGCATGCTTGAGCTTTTCCAGGGTCAGCGCGGTCTTGCCGCTGCCGGCGCTGCCCACCAGGATCAGCGGTGGCGGCCGGCGGTAGATCGCCTGCTGGGCGTCGTCGAAGGACAACGGCTTGTCGAGCAGGTGGATCGTGGTGTGCTCGGGATGCAGGTAGCGCAGCGGCTGCGCCTCGCGCACCGCGGCATCGACGTCGGCATCGGCGATCTGCGCCTCGTCGATCTGCGCGCCGCGCAGGAAGCGCGACTTGTCGTAGGCGTGATGGGCGATCACCTCCAGCACCAGCACGCAGGTCTCGTCACGGTGGCGCAGCAGCGTGAACAGCAGGCGGTCGGCGTCGTTGAGGCGGGCGCGGTAATACGCCGCGCCACTCGCGCCGACCAGCTTCTTCACCTGCGCCGCACGAAAATCCCCGCGCCCCAAGGCCTCACACACCCTGGTGTAGGCCGCGCGCACGCGCGCGGTGTCGAGCCCTGCGTATTCGAGAACCTTCATTGCCCCCCGCTCCGATGCCGGCCCGCCGACCAGCACATCTGAAAGAAACGGGAATGATAAGGCGGTTTGCCGGCTGGCCCGACAACCGATGGCCCACAAGCCACGGCCCGCAGACAACGGGATGACTGCGGGCCCGGGTCGTCGGTTCAGCGCCCGGGCAGGGCGAGCTCAGGCGAAGACGAAGTACTTCCGCACCGTCTCCACCACCTCCCAGGTGCCCCTCATGCCCGGCTCGACGATGAAGATGTCCCCGGCCTTCAGATGGATCGGCTCGCCGCCGTCGGGGGTGATGATGCAGTAGCCCTCGCGGAAGTCGCAGTATTCCCATTTCTCGTAGGCGACCCGCCATTTGCCCGGCGTGCAGATCCAGGTGCCCATGATCTTCTTGCCGTCTTCCGAGGTGTAGGCGTTGAGGTTGACGGTGTGCGGCTCGCCGGCGATGCGCTCCCATTTGCAGGCATCGAGCATCGGCACGGGCACGGTCTCGCGGAGAACGGTGATGGGCTTGTTCATATTCGCTCCAGATAGTCGGGTTGGCGTTGCGAGGCAACGCGAATGCAGGACTCTAGAGCGCCTGGGCGCAACGCAATTGTCCGAAATGGACATGAAAGCGCCCAAAACCGGCATGCCTGCCCCGCCGCCGCGGAGGGTCCGTGACGGCGGGGCAGGCATGCCGAAGATGACGGTCCGGCTCGACTCAGGCGATGCTCTCGACGATGCCGCCCTCGACCCGCAGCGCCGCGCCGGTGGTCGCGCTGGCCTGCGGCGAGGCGGCATAGACGCACAGGTTGGCGATCCCCTCCGGGCTGGCGAAGCGCCGGATCAGGCTCGATGGCCGGTTTTCGGCGAGGAACAGGGCCTCCATTGGTGGCCGATACGCCGCGTTCCTGTGCCATGCTGGCGATGAACGCGACCGCGCCCTCGGTCCGCGTCGGCCCCGGCAGGATGGTGTTGACGGTCACCCCGCTGCCGGCCAGCCCCTAGGCGATGGCGAAACCAATGCCACCGGTGGAGCCGGTGACGATGGCAGTCTTGCCGGAAAGCTCGATGATCATGTGTCTGTCCTCTTGAAAAGTCAGTCGAAGCGGAAGGCCGACAGCGTGGTTTCCATCACCCTGTCGCTGAAGATGCGTTGGCCAGCGCCCGCGCCCGCCGCGCCGGCCACCACCATCAGCGGCAGCAGGTGTTCCTCGGCGCGCGGCGGATGGCACAGCCGCGCCGACGGTGCCTGTTCCCAGGCGGCCAGGGCCTGCTCGCGCTGCGGCGCGGCGGACTCGACGGTGCGCACCAGCCAGCGGTCGAAGTCGTCGGAGATCGGCCCGAAGCGCGGGTCGCCATAGCCGCGCATGTTGTGAAAGCTCATGCCGCTGCCGACGAACAGCACGCCCTCGTCGCGCAGTGCGGCAAGCGCGCGGCCGGCATCGAGGTGCGCCTGCGGGTCCAGATCACGGCGCAGCGAGAGCTGCACCACCGGGATGTCGGCGTCGGGGAACATCAGCTTCAGCGGGATGAACATGCCGTGATCGAAGCCACGTGCGGCGTCCTCCCGGGCCGGCAGTTGCGCCTGGCCGAGCAGGCCGGCGATGCGTGCGGCCAGCTGCGGCTCGCCGGGTGCCGGATAGCGCAGCTCGTAGGTGTGCTGTGGAAAGCCGTAGTAGTCGAAGAACAGCTCAGGCTGCGCGCCGCTGGTGACGCTGAAGGCCGGCTCCAGCCAGTGCGCCGACACCACCACGATGGCCGAGGGGCGCGCGGGCAAGGTGCTCGCCACGTTCTTGAGGAAATCCGCCATCGCGTTCCATGCGTCGGGCGGATTCCAGTCCATGAAGAAGCAGGGTCCGGCGCCGTGCGGGATGAACAGGGTGGGCATGCGGGTGTTGCTGTTGGCGGTCATGGTCACGCTCCGCTGGGTGAACTTGGACGCGAGGAGTATCGCCTGGATCCATCCGCACGATGATCCATCGAAAGCGGCAATCACTTCCTACCATCAGGAAAAAATCAAATGCTCGATCGCATCACCGGCATGCGCGTCTTCGTGCGTGCCAACAACGCCGGCGGCGCTCAGGCCGCCGCCGGCACGAAGCGCAGGGCCACGCCGTTGTTGCACCAGCGCTCGCCGGTGGGCGCGGGACCGTCCTTGAAGACGTGGCCGTGGTGCCCGCCGCAGCGCGCACAGTGGTATTCGGTGCGCGGCAGGATGAGCTTGAAATCACGCTTGAGCCCGAACACGCCGGGCAGCGTCGTGCAGAAGCTCGGCCAGCCGGTGCCGCTGTCGTATTTCATGTCCGAGGTGAACAGTTCCAGATCGCAGCCCGCGCAGACATAGCTGCCCGTGCGCTTCTCGGCGTTCAGTTCGCTGGTCCAGGCAGGCTCGGTGCCCTCCTCGCGCAGCACCCTGAACTGCTCGGGGGTGAGCAGGCGCCGCCATTCTGCCTCACTGCGCTCGATCCTCTCGATCATCGGGCGTCCCTGCCCATCGGTGGTGGTTGCGAATGCCCGGACGGCGGGCAGGGACGCCACACCGATCAGCCCGGTCAGGAAGTGTCGCCGTTTCATCGTCTGCTCTCCTTCAGCGCCGCCCCGGAGCCGCCCCACAGCTGATTGAGCCGCCTGTCGCGGCCGCAGCCGTTGCGGTAGTACTTGTAGCGGATCGGGTTCTTCAGATAGTAGTCCTGATGGTATTCCTCGGCCGGATAGAAGGCCGTGGCCGCCACGATCGGGGTCACGATCGCCTCCTTGAAGGGCCGATCCTTTTCGAGCGCCGCCCGCGAGCGCTCGGCCACATCGCGCTGGGCCTCGTCGTGATAGAACAGCGCCGGGCGATAGGGGCTGCCGCGGTCGCAGAACTGCCCCCCGGCGTCGGTCGGATCGATGTTGCGCCAGAACACCTCAACCAGGCGTTCGAAGCTGACCTTGTCCGGGTCATACACCACCTGGACCGCCTCGGTATGGCCGGTGCGACCGCTGGAAACCTCCTGGTAGGTCGGGTTCTTCGTATGCCCGTCGGTGTAGCCGGAGGTCGTCGACACCACGCCTTCGAGCGCATCGAAGGGCGGCTCCATGCACCAGAAGCATCCGCCGGCAAAGGTGGCGGTGGCGTGGCGCGCGGCCTCACCGCCCTGCGCCGAAGCAAGGCCGGGAAAGGCGAACAGCGCGCTGGCGATCAGCAGGCCGCCCAGCGTCGGGAGGCGCCGACTTCGGATCTGGCCTCGGGGTTGGGGTCTCATGGCTTGATGTCCTTGTAATCCACGCTTCACGGACGGCGGCTGGCATCGGTCACGCAGCGGCCGGCAGGAAGTCCTGACGCATTCATCACGACAAGCTCATCGCCGTGTTGTCGGCCGCGGCGCGTCTGCGCGCATCCGCCGCCCACCAAGCCTATGACCGCAAAAGTCGGCCGGTGATCGCTTCAACGAGGCCATTGCCTGGAGCCCATCGCATTGCGTCGGTGCGTGGCGGCCCGAAATTGCGTCCGCGCGCGCCGTCACAGTCCGGCCGCGGACGGCAAGCTTGCGGCCGAGCCATCCGCGCGTGCTTTGGGCTATAACCCTGGCATTCCTCCTTAGCCGTCTCCAATGCCATGCACGCGACCGCGCCCCACACCTATCCTCGCCGCATTCTCGTCGCCGTCACCGGCCTGTCGCCGCAGGTCGTCACCGAGACGCTCTATGCGCTCGCGGTCGCCGCCGACCTCCCCTTCGTGCCTACAGAGATTCACCTCATCACCACATCCGAAGGCGCCGAGCGCGCCCGCCTTGCCCTGCTCTCGGACAAACTCGGCGGGTTCCACCGCCTGCGCCACGACTACGCGCTGCCGCCGATCGCCTTTGACGCCTCGCACATCCACGTGCTGCGCGACGCGGCCGGGCAGGCCATGAGCGACATCCGCAGCCCGCAGGACAACCTCGCCTGCGCCGACTTCATCACCGAAACCATCCGCACCCTCACCGCCGACCAGGCCTCGGCCCTGCACGTGTCGATTGCCGGCGGGCGCAAGACCATGGGCTTCTTCCTCGGCTACGCCCTGTCGCTGTTCGGCCGCCCGCAGGACCGCCTCTCGCATGTGCTGGTCTCGGAACCCTTCGAGAACACCTGGGCGTTCTTCTACCCCACCCCCTACGAGAACGTCATCGAGACCGCCGACAAGAAGCTCGCCGATGCGCGCGACGCCCGCGTCAGCCTGGCCGAGATCCCCTTCGTCAGCCTGCGCCACGGCCTGCCCACGGCCCTGCTCGACGGCAGCGCCGGCTTCGACGCCGTGGTGTCGGCTGCGCGCGCAAGCCTCGGCCCGGCGCGGCTCGAGATCGACCTCGGCACGCGCGAGGTCCGCGCCGCGGGCCGCCGCTTCCGCCTGCCGCCGGCCGAGCTGGCGATCCTCGCCGTCTTCGCGCGCCGCGCCCTGACCGGCGAGCCCGCCCTGCCCGCGCCGCCCAAGGACGTACCGGACGCCGCCTGGGCCGAGCGCTACCTGCGCGAGCTGCGCGCCATCGTTGGCCCGCTGCGCGACATGAGCTCGGCCGAGCACGCCCTGCGCGGCGGCATGGACGGCAGCTACTTCTCGTCGCGGCTGTCGAAGCTGCGCAGCGCGCTCACCCGCAAACTCGGCGCCGCGGCCGGCCCCTACCTGATCGAGGACGGCGGCAGAAGGCCGCATCGGTATCGGCTGGGGCTGGAGGCCGAGGCGGTCCGGATCGTGTGCTAGCGCACGACGACAAGCTTGCCAAATGGGCATGGTTAAGCCCGTTGCGTAGAATCTTGGCATTCCACCGAGGCCTCGACATGAGAACGACGACGCTCCAGATCCGCTTCAACTCCCCCGCTTTCCTGGGCAATGCAGACCAGAACGGCCAGTGGCGCACCCCGCCGATCAAGGCGCTGCTCAGACAATGGTGGCGCGTGGCATTCGCCATGCAGAACGGATTCCGCGTTCGTGAAAACGAGATGCGCCACATCGAGGGGCGGCTCTTCGGCCACGCCTGGCTGGACGACGATGTCGACGAAACCGGTGCGAAAGTCCATGCCCGCCGCGGCGCTGTCCGCATCCGGCTGGCGCGCTGGGACCTCGGTCGGCTGAAGACCTGGGAGGGGCTCGAGCAAAGAACCGTCCACCATCCCGAGGCTGAGCGGGCCCGACACCAGGTCGGGCCCCATGCCTATCTTGGTTACGGACCGCTCGACGGACGGAACGGGACGCGGTTTGAAAAACGCAATGCCGCGATCCAGGCCGACGAATCCAACGTCCTTTCCCTCGCCTATCCGGAAGAGGACGCGCCGCTGATCGAACACGCCCTGTGGCTGATGGATCGCTACGGCACCCTTGGCGGCCGCAGCCGCAACGGCTGGGGCTCGTTCTCCCTGTGCACCGCGCAAGGCGGCCCAGCACTGGCCGGTCGCGTGCCCTTACGCCCCTGGCGTGACTGCCTCGGCCTCGACTGGCCTCACGCCCTCGGCAGCGACGCCAAGGGCGCCCCCCTCATCTGGCACACCGCGCCAAACGACGACTGGCGGTCGTTGATGCGCACGCTGGCCGACATCAAGATCAGGCTGCGGACCACCGCGTTCGAGTTCCCCCGAGAGCGTCCCGACGGCGAGATCCATGATCGCCACTGGCTCAGCTACCCGGTCACGACGCACAAGGTACGAGCCTGGGACAGGGAAAATCTCCGTCTGCCGAACAGCCTGCGCTTCAAGCTGCGGCCCATATCGCAGACCGCGCGTGTCGGCGTGATCTTCCACGTACCCTGCCTCCCGTCCGCTACTTTCCGGCCCGACCGGCAGACCATCGAGTCCGTCTGGCAACGCGTTCATCAGTTCCTGGACAACCGCCAGGACCTCACCCGCATCCCGGAGTAATCCATGACTCAAGACATCCTGTGGCAGACCAAGCTCGCCGCGCGCCTTCACGATCCGGCGGAAAAGGCACTGGTCCTGCTGCGCGATCCGGCCGGGCATGAAGGCGGCACCAGCCGGGCGCTCACCCGCCTGCTGGGCCTGGACTCGATCGACGGCGAAAGCATCGACCCGGACAACGACCAGGCACTGGCGAGCACCCTGTTCGGCACCGGTCTTCCTCGCTCGATCTACCGCCACGTGCAACGTGCCGACTGGTGGGCGGCGGGCGCCGACCGCCCGCAATGGCCGATGCAAAGCATCACCGTGACGACACGGCGAGGGGAGCAGAAGACCATCGCCGTAGCGCCTTGGGCACAGGTACGCTGGACCCGACGCCCCGTACTCATTCACCCGCTGACGGGTGCGCAGTTCGATCTGGGTGCCTCGGGCGGTCTGTCGGAAACGGATCTTGCCGATCTCAAGCAACGCAGCTTCGATCACTTAGCGGGCCTGCTCGCAGCTCTCGGCGCCGGCGAATCCTCCGCCCAGGACCAACGCAAGACGCTGCTGGCGCTCTGGCGCTTCGGCCCCGAGCTGCGCGAACACGACGACAACGGCAAGCTCGGCGCCTTATGGCACCTGCTGCCAGCGGACACCCGCATTCCGGACCACTCCATCTGGGACCACCTCGACCTGACCTCCGCCTTTGCCGGTGCCTTTGCCGCCGATCCCGACGGCGAAGTCGCCCTGCTGTCGCTCTCGATCGGCCCGGTGCAGACCTTCATCGCCGCCGCACGCAGCACCTCCGACCTGTGGGCGGGCTCACACCTGCTGTCGCGGCTAGCCTGGGAAGCGATGCGCCCCGTTTGCGAACAGCTTGGACCGGATGCGATCCTGTTCCCACGCCTGCGCGGCATCCCGCAGGTCGACCTTTGGCTGCGCGACACCATGGGCCTGCCCGATGCGCTGTTCGATGACTGCAACTGGAACAAGGGCGCCACTGACGCCAATCCGTTGTTCTCCGCGGCGCTGCCCAACCGCTTCGTCGCCCTGGTACCGGCCGGCCGCGCTCGCCAGATCGCCGAAGCGGTGGAGCAGAGCGTTCGCCAATGGCTGCGCAGGCTGGGCGACGATGTCGTGTCCCGGTTGCTCGCAACCGCCGGGTACGACGTCGAGCACGCCGACGTCCCCTACGCACAGATGCGGGAACAGCTCGAAGGCTTTCCTGAAGTGCATTGGGCCGCGGTGCCGTTCTCGCTCGCTTCCCCGCGCAACGAGACCAAACAGACGGATCTAGACACATGCGCGCTGTCGGCCGCAATGGCGCCCTTCTTTGGCGCGAACGAGGGCGAAGATTGCGGCTTTCTCGCAACGCCCGCCTGGAAGATCCTACAAAAGGAACTCAACTGGCGCGACGGCACGTGCTTTTTCGCGCCCAAGCCCGGAGTGCTCTATCCGGCGATCTACGACCTCGCCGAACGTGCGCTGGCCGCGGCGAAGTCGGTACGGCAGTTCGGCCAGCAGATCCACGAGGGTTGGCGCTGCGCCCTGACTGGCGAGGCAGAGTGGCTCACGACCGACCGCGCGCAACTGCAGCACTCCTACCGCCAGCAGACGGACACCCTTTGGGCGCGAGTCGCAGCCAGGAAACCCGCATGGGCAAAGAATGGCGAGCATTTGTCAGCACTGCCGGCGATCAAGCGCCTGTGGCCAACGATCTTCGCAGAAGAGGTCGGCAAGGCCCTGGCCGCGACGGAAGATGGCGCGAGCCTGCCAGTAGGTCGCTTCGTCGTATCCACCCACACCATGGCGCTGGCTCACCAGCTCGACCAATGGCTGAAACGGGGTGGCCCGACGGTTGCCGAGTTCGGCTCAGCCTGCAGCAGGCACGGTGCGGAGAGCGTTGCGCTGCCGCGCAAGCTCGCTACGGCGCACGCCCGACGCCCCGCATTTGCTGATGCCAAACGCCTGCCCGGCCTGCTTGAGGCCGCACGCGATGCGAGCGACGATACGGCAATGGAGCAGGTCCAAAGCCTGGTTCGTTCTACGCTCGCGATGGGTATGGATAAAGACAAAGGCGAGGGCATCCGCCTCGAGACCTATTACGCGCTGATCATGCTAGACGGCGACCGCATGGGCGCAATCCTCTCCGGGGACGATGCCAACCAGATCCGCTATATCGACAGCTTCCACCCTGACGTGCGCAGGGGATTCGAACAGCATGCCGAAGGCGAGCCGCTGATCCGCCAGTACGGCGCGCAGCAGCGTCCGGTGTCACCGAACCGGCATCTGGCGATTTCCGGCGCGCTCAATGATTTTTCGCAGACCGTGGCACGCCACGTGGTCGAGGAAGAACACCTCGGTCGCGTCATCTACGCCGGCGGCGACGACGTGCTGGCGATGTTGCCGGTAGCCGACCTGCTGCCCTGCGCACAGCGGCTCAGACACGCCTACTCCGGCACCCTGCCCGAAGACAAAAGCGGAGACTGGGGCGATCTACGCCTGAGGCGCGGGACGCTGCATTGTCGCAATGGTTTCGCCTGGCTCGACGGACGGCTGATGCGCATGATGGGCGAGCACGCCACCGCCAGCTGCGGCGCGGTCATCGCCCATCACCAGGCCCCGCTTGGCGCGGTACTGCGCGAACTTCGCAGCGCGGAGCAACGCGCCAAGAACGAGGGCGGCCGTGACGCCTTCTCGCTCACGGTCATCAAACGCTCGGGCGGAGCGCTTCATCTCACCGCCAAGTGGGGCGACGCGATCGTCATACTCGAGGCACTGATCGACTACCTGCGTGCCAGCGGGGTCTCGCGCCGTGCGGTCTACAACACCCTCGAATGGCTCGTCGATCTGCCCGACCCGGGATCCGAGCCGCGACTGCTCGAGGCGCTCCTCGCCTACCAGCTCGCCCGCCAGGCATCGAACGACGAAGACAAGGCCAAGGCGCCG
The DNA here is from genome assembly GCF_047806685.1 of Thauera sp. WH-1. Lineage (NCBI taxonomy): Bacteria > Pseudomonadati > Pseudomonadota > Betaproteobacteria > Rhodocyclales > Zoogloeaceae > Thauera > Thauera sp. WH-1. The sequence continues at coordinate 13,169 of NZ_JBLQGP010000018.1, read as the reverse complement.
CCGCTTGCGGCCCGACTTGTGCAAGCGGCGCTTCGCGCGTCGAACACGCCGCTGCCCTGGCTGCAGAACCTTCTCACCGTGGGCGAGTTCCTCGCCCGCGAAACCCGCGCTGGAGCCCGCTTATGACGCCCCACTCCCTACGCTTCCTCGAACCGCTGGATGTGCTCTTCCTGCGCGGCAACAAGCTCTTCGGCGACCCCGGCAGCCACGGGGAGTCACTCGTGCCGCCATGGCCCTCGGTCGCCGCCGGTGCCCTGCGCAGTCGCATGCTTGCCGATGAAGGCGCGGATCTCGCAGCCTATGCACGCGGCGCGCTCGCGCACCCCATACTGGGTACACCCGCACAGCCGGGCAGCTTCAGGATCACAGCCTTCCACCTTGCCCGGCGTGGATCGGACGACACCGTGGAGCCGCTACTTGCCCCGCCCGCAGACGTGGTGATCGAACAAGCGCTGGCCGACACGTATTCCAAGCCGCAGGTCCGCCAGCTCACACCCGTCGCACCGCCGGCAGGCTTCGTCCATTCATACCCGTTGCCGTACATTCCCATCCTTGGCCAAGCGCAACGCGGCAAGGCGGAATCCGGCTACTGGCTGACCACTGAGGGCTGGCGCAGCTACCTGATCGGACGCCCGCTCGCGCCGGAACACTGCGTGCCTTCCTCGGCGCTCTGGCGCATCGACCCCCGCGTTGGTATCGGCCTGGACGCGGCGACACGGCGTGCCGCAGACGGCCGGCTATTCAGCGTCCAATCCATTTCGATGCGGCCCGGGGTGGGCTTCCTGACGGCCGTGTCCGGCGCGACCCCACCGAGCAACGGCACCGTTCGCCTTGGCGGCGACGGGCGGGCGGCAGCCCTCTCAACCGCCAACACGACGCTGCCCGCACCCGACCATGCGGCCCTGAGCGTGAACCGGCGCTGCCGATTGGTCCTCACTTCACCCGGCATCTTCCCGCTGGGCTGGTTGCCGCTGGGTACCACCCCGACCGCCGACGGCAGCTATCGGTTCGAACTGCATGGGGTACGCGCCCGGCTGGCATGTGCCGCCGTACCCCGGTACGAAACCGTATCCGGCTGGGATCTCGCCCAATGGCGCCCGAAGGCGGCGCAACGCACAGCACCCACCGGCAGCGTGTACTGGCTCGACGAACTCGAAGCCAGCGAAGAGGCGCTGCGCAAGCTTGCCGAGCACGGGCTTTGGAGCGAGACCTGCGAGGATCCGCAACGTCGCGCCGAGGGCTTCAACCGCTGCACCCTTGCAGTCTGGAACTGATCTGAGAACGAGGAACGAGACATGTTCGAAAAACACGCAGCGCTGTTTCTGTATGCCGTCAGCCCGGTGCACATGGGTGCAGGCCAGGCCGTAGGCGTCATCGACAACCCCATCCAGCGGGAACGCCACACCCAGCACCCGTGCTTCGCCGGCTCCGGCATCAAGGGCGCGGTACGCCATGGCTACCTCGCGCTCGCACGCGAGGAGGGCGACGAAGCCACGCTGCAGAAAGTCATCGACCGCCTCTTCGGGCCCGAGGCCGGCGCGAGCGAGCTACACGCTGGCGCCATCAGCTTCGGCGACGCCCAGCTCATCGCCCTGCCGGTGCGCAGTTTGCGCGGCGGCTACGTCCATGCCACCTGCCCGCAGGCGCTCGCCCGTGCCCGCCGCCTGCTCGGCCTGATCGGCGTTCGCGCCGAATGGCCTGCGCTCGAGGTCGCGGAGGGGCAATGCCTGGTCGCCAACCCCGCACTGCTCAATGGCGACAAGCTGCACTTGGAAGCCTTTGAATACACTGCCAAGGCATCGGAACCGCTGGGCCAGCTAGCCGACGACCTCGCCCGGCGAGCACTCCCGCCGGAACCGGGTTACGACTTCTTCCGCAACAAGCTCGCCACCGACATGGTCGTGCTGTCAGACACCGACTTCGGCTACTTCGCCGAGCACGCCATGCTGGTCGAAGCGCATGTCCGCATCGACCCCGACACCGGCGCAACCGACCCCGGCGGCCTGTTCTACACCGAGAACCTGCCGCCCGAATCGCTGCTGGTCGCCCCCATGCTGGCAAGCAGGACGCGTACCGGCAAGAGCCCGGAAACGCCCGCCGAAGCTGTGATGGCCCAGGTCCGAGGAGCGCTCGACGGCAAGCTGCTGCAAATCGGTGGCGACGTGACCACCGGCCGCGGACTGGTCGTGGCCAAGCTCGTGGAGGCTTGATCATGCCCATGACCACCGAACAACGGCGCGCCCAGCATGCATGGAACAAGGCCCGCGAGGGTGTCGCTCGCTACCCCGGCGACTACGTCAATGACGCCAAGGGTCTGCCCGCGCTCATCATGAACAGCGGACTGATGCAGGTCATGGCCTTCCTGCATGGCAAGGGCGGCCGGCACGATCTGCTTGGCGCGCACCTGCGCGACTGGCTTTCTGAGCAATGCCAGACACCGCAGGATTTCGACGGCTTCATGAAGACGCTGGTCGAAATGAACGATGCCCGCCGTTTCCAGGCGATCACCGCCGAGGCCTTCGCGTGGCTGAAGTGGCTGCGCCAGATCGCCCCGGCCTGCCGCAACGGAGACTGACATGCCGATCGCCGCTGTGCCCCACTATCTCGCCAATCAGGACCTCTCCACCGCTTCACCCGCGTTGCGCTTCGGAATGTATCTGCGCCTTTGGGGCATCGACAGCCGCAGCCGGGAATGCCTCTGGACCACTCACGACGTCAATTACCGGACCGCCGGGCGCGACCGCACCGAGCGTGCATTCAAGGACGAGAACAAGACCAGAGCCCTGCGCGAATCCGCGCGGCTCAACGACAGCGACCGCTGCATGCTCGATGGGCTTGCGTCTCGCCAGACCACGCTCGCGGCGCTTGCCGCATGCTCACACCCGGTATTCACCCTCGACGCACTTAGCATCGCCCCCTTCACCACCGGGCTGGGCAACGAGCACCCGCTGGAGAACGGCTTCGCCTTCCTCAACCCCTACGGACTACCCTACCTGCCCGGCAGTGGCGTCAAGGGCGTGCTGCGCCAGGCCGCGCGGGAGCTGGCCGCGGGCGGCTGGGATGACCCCGCAGGCTGGGACGATACGCCCCACTATCCACTGATGACCGGAGGGCCAGAACACCGCAAGGCCCTGCTGGACAAACGCCAGCGCCCGGTCATGCTGTCCTCGCTCGACGTACTGTTCGGCCGCGAAACACCGGACGGCGACAGCAACCACGTTCGCGGCGCGCTGACGTTCTGGGACGTGATTCCGCAGATCCCCGGCGACAGCCTGTCGGTCGAGATCATGACCCCGCACCAGTCGCACTATTACCAGCAGAAAGCGCAGGCGGGCAGCACCACGCCACATGAATCGGGGCAGCCCAACCCGATCAGCTTTCTCACCGTGCCGCCGGGCGCCCGCTTCGTGTTCCATGTCCAGTGCGACCTCGCGCATCTGCGCCGCCTCGCCCCTGCACTCGCCGCCGACGAACGCTGGCGCACGCTACTCGACGCTGCCTTCCGCCACGCCTTCGACTGGCTCGGTTTCGGCGCCAAGACCGCTGTCGGCTATGGCGCAATGCACGAGAACCCGGCTGCTGCCGCGGCACGGGCCGCCGAACGGGCGAGCATCGAAGCCCAGCGCCAGGCGGAAGAAGACGCCCGCCAGCGCGCCGCACTGCCACCCGACGCACGGCTGCTTGCAGAGCTTGATCTCGAACTTGCGCGCCTGCCGCAGGACCCTCGGACGAAGACCCCGATCATGCAGCAGACTTCCCGCCAGGAATGGCCTTGCTTGCTCGACAGACTGGCCGCGCAGGCACCCACTCTTGACGGCCTTGCCAAAGCCGAGCGCGAAGCGCTCGCCACTGCCATCAAACAGCGCCTGAGCCGGCATTTCAAGGTCGAAGGCAAAGCAGACAAGGCGATGAAGCAGGTTCTTTCAACCGTGCGCGGAGCTTGATCAGTATGCATGCACGCGCGCCTGGTCCGGCGACCGACATCGCCATCTTCGAAGCCCCCTCCGGCCAGATCGACGTACGTCTGGAAAGGGACAACGTCTGGCTCAGTCTCCCGCAGCTCGCTTCCCTTTTTGGCCGCGACAAGTCGGTCATTTCCCGCCACATCCGTAACGTGTTCGCCGAAGCCGAACTCGAGCGCGCCGCAACCGTTGCAAATTTTACAACGGTTCAGGATGAAGGCGGACGCGCGGTCGAGCGACAGCAGGAGCACTTCAACCTCGACCTCATCATCTCCGTCGGCTACCGCGTGAAGTCCCGCGAAGGCGTCCGCTTTCGCCAGTGGGCCACCCGCATCCTCAAGGACCACCTCACCCGCGGCTACACCCTCGACCGCCAGCGCCTCGAGCACAACTCGCGCGAGCTCGAAGCCGCTCTGCTGCTCGTCCGCCGAGGACGGCAGCGCGGTGGTCAACGACGTCGGCCTGGCGGCGCTGTCGCTGCTCGTCGCGCAGTCGCGGCCCGAGGAAAAGGACGTGCTGATCCGGCTGATCATGAACATGCTCGCCGGGGAGGCGGCGTGACCACCTGGTTCGTCGTCCACACCTTCAACGCTGTCGCGGCGCGATTGCCCTCTTGCCGCCCGCGACCTTGCGCACCACCGTGTCGCCCAGCAAAAGCCAGGGCGGTTCGTTTGAACGCTTTGGCGTCCTACACTGCCTATACTGACATCACGCAATAAGTCTGGAGATTCGATCATGCATTACATGAAAATGTCAGACGGTGGCCGTGTTGTCATTCCCGCCGAGATCCGCCACTCCCTCGGTCTCAAGGAGGGCGACACGGTCTTGTTCGAACTGCTCGACGGCGAAGCACGGATCACCAGCCGACAGGCACAACTGCAACGCGCGAGGGCGCTGTTTCGTCGCTATGTGCCGGCCGATGCACCGTCATCCGCCGACGAACTGATCGCCGAGCGACGCGCCGAGGCCGCGCGCGAATGAGCGCGCCCGTCATCCTCGACGCCTCGGCGGTGCTGGCCTGGCTCAACGGCGAGCCCGGCGCAGAAGCGATCGATGCACTGCTTCAGGCGGGCGCCCCCTGCCTGGTGCCGGCCGCCAACCATGCCGAGATCATCGCCAAGGTGCTCGACCGCGGCGTCGCCGCGGACGCCGTGCGCGACATCGTCACGAGCATCGGCTACACGGTCATCGACACCTCCGCCGACGATGGCGCGGCTGCGGGCTGGATGCGCCCGGTCACGCGGGCGCACGGTCTCAGCCTGGGCGACCGGCTCTGCCTGGCAGCCGCACAGCGACTGAAGGCACAGGTGCATACCGCCGACCGTGCGTGGCTCGATGTTGCCGAGGCGCTGCAACTCGACATCCGATGCATTCGTCCGGATGCGAAGTGAATGCATCATGTTCGAACAGCAAACGCCGCATGTGCCGTTTGTCGACGTGCGCGCCGCCATAGGCTTCGCTGCCGCGAAGGGCAACACGAACGCAGTGCTACACTAGATTCGTGATCTTTTGTGGAGACTGGATCGTGCCCAACCTCACCATCACCGCCGACGAGCAAACCCTGCAACGGCTACGCGTCGAGGCGGCCACCCGCAATCTCAGCGTGTCGCGCTTCGTCGGCGAGATCCTCAAGGAAAAGTTTGGCGAAGATGACGCCTATGAGCGCGCGATGGCGGATTTCTTCTCCCGGCAGCCTTACCTCGAGCCCGCCGCCCGTGACGACGGCCGCAGTTGGCCCACCCGTGACGAACTCTACGATCGGCAGGTGCTGAAGTGAGCCTGGTCTTCGTCGACACCAACATCCTCGCCTACGCGCGCGATCGACGCGACCCGCGCAAACAGCGCATCGCCATGGACTGGCTCGCCGCGCTCGCACGCCAGCGCAGCGGACGACTCTCCTGGCAGGTGTTGATCGAGTTCTACGCGGTGGCGACACACTCGCGCAAGTTGGCCATGGCCGAGACTGCGGCCCAGGCCGACGTGCGCGCCCTGCAAGTCTGGCAACCGCTCGCGCCAGACGCAGAATTGCTGAGTACCGCGTGGGCAATGCAGGCCCGGCACGGCTTTTCGTGGTGGGACGGGATGATCGTCGCTGCCGCACTACGCGCGGGTTGCAGCGTCCTGCTGTCGGAGGACCTGCAGCATGAGCAGCTCATCGACGGCACGCTCCGCCTGATCAACCCCTTTGCGGACTCCGCGCCGCAGCCGCCGGCCGCGCAATGACCACCTGGTTCGTCACCCGCCACCCCGGCGCCGCGGAGTGGGCGCAGCGCAAGGGCTTGCAGATCGATCGCCATGTCGCCCACCTCGACCCCGCCGGCATCGCGCCCGGCGACACGGTGATCGGCATCCTGCCTGTGCATCTCGCTGCGCAGCTCTGCGCACGCGGCGCGCGCTACCTCAACCTCTCCCTGGATCTTCCGGCTGCAGCACGCGGCCGTGAGCTGTCGGCCGAAGAACTCGACGCCTACGGCGCGCGCATCGAGGGCTACGAGGTTCGCCCCGAAGGCCTGTGCGACACCCAACCAAACAAGGAAGCGTCGCTTTGACAACGACATTCGTCACCCGCCACCAGGGCGCCATCGACTGGGCCCGTGAAGAAGGACTGCTCGAAGAAGGCAGCCGCATCGCGGCCGACTACGACCCCGAGACCGTCCAGGTGGGGGAAATCGTGATCGGCACCCTGCCCGCACAGCTCGCCGCGCGGATTTGCGAGCGCGGCGGTCGCTACCAGCACCTGACCCTCGACCTCAGCCCCGAATTGCGCGGCAAGGAACTATCGGCCGCAGAGATGCGAGCCTGCAATGCCCGCCTGGAAGAGTTCTTCATTCAGCGTGCCAGCGTGACGCCAACACGGGCGCGCAAGCTCACACATCTGTGCATCGTCTCCGACCAGAGCCTGCAGAACCTGCTTCCGACGCGGGTGGAAAGCATGACCCCTGACCGCTGTGTGTTGCTGGTCAGCACGGAGATGAAGCGCAAGGGCGCAGAAAAGCGTCTGCGGCACGCACTCGCGCAGAGCGGGCTCAAACAGATCGACCTTATCGACGACGCACCAGACCACGATGTGGCGACCATCATCGCCTGGGGCGATCGACTGATCGCCCGCCTGCGCGCGGAGCACCCGGATCATCGTTTCATACTCAACCTGACCGGTGGCAACAAGCTCATGAGCATCGGCCTGCTCCAGGCGCTGCGCCCCTGGTGCGAAGCCATTTATTGCGATACCGCGAACGATATCCTGGAGACAATTCACCCACCGGGGAAAGCCGCCGTGGCGCTGGCACCCGACCTGCTGAACGTCAAGCTTTACCTCGCGGCGCAGGGCTTCAGCGTCCGCAACGAACCGCGTGACGACAGGGTGCTCGACAACCGCCGTGGGATGACCCAATGGCTGGCCGGCAACGCGAGCCAACTCGAGAACTTCATCCGCAAGCTGAATGGTGCTGCGGCCTACTACGAGCCAAACAACAAGGCCAGCCAGAGCCCCAACCTCGCGCCACCGCGCGACCAGGCGGAAGAAGACGCCATCAAGCGACTGACCGCGGCGGGGCTCCTGGAGGATGCTGGCAGTCGCGCGCGCGTCCCAGCGGCTTATGCGAGCTACCTGCGCGGCGGCTGGCTCGAGGAATACTGCTGGGCGGTCGGCCGCGAGCTCGAAGGCGAAGGCCTCATCAAGCGTGCCCGCTTCGACATCGGCGTCAAGATCGATCCGATCGAGCAGACACGCCAGGACCGCTACCCGCTGAACGAGCTCGATGCGGTCTTCGTACACCGCAACCGCATGCTCATCATCGAATGCAAGACCGGCGCGCAGCTTGGCGACGAGGGCAAGAGCCAGAGCATTCTCAATCGACTCGAGGTGCTCGGCGAACACGCCGCAGGGCGCTTTGCCGAAAAGATCCTGCTCACGGCCCAGACCCGTATCGACGCCAAGAGCGCTGAGCGCGCCCGCCAGTACCGCATCCGAGTCGTCAGCGCAGGCGAGTTGCCCACGCTCAAGCAGCTCGTCCGCGAATGGATGAACGCCTGACCCAGCCCCACCATGCTCCCCCTCGCCCGCTACCGCTTCACCTTCCGCCTGCACGCCCCGCTGCGCCTGCCCGACTACGCCGGCTCGCTGCTGCGCGGGCAGTTCGGCGCCGCGCTGCGCCGCGTCGCCTGCATGACCGACGCGCCCACCTGCGAGGGCTGCCCGCTGCGCGCCACCTGCCCGTACCCGGCCATCTTCGAGGCCCCCGCGCCGGCAGAACACGCCATGCAGAACTTCAGCCACGTGCCCAACCCCTACGTCATCGAGCCGCCCGCCTTCGGCACGCGCCACATCGACGCGGGTGGCACGCTGCAGTTCGGGCTCGTGCTGTTCGGGCACGCGGTGGCGCAGTTGCCGCTGGTCAGCTTTGCGCTGCAGCGCGCGGTGGAAGGCGGGCTCGGGCGCGAGCGTGCGCGCGGGGTGCTCGAGCGCATCGAGTGGCAGCGCACCGACGACGAGCCGGCCGATCCCTGGCGCGGCACCCACACCTTCATCCCCGTCTGGCAGCCGGGCGACGCCGCCATCGCGGTGCATGACGCACAGGTCGCCCCGCCCACCGCCGTCACGCGTCCCGCACCCGAGCGCCTGACGCTGGCCATCCACACCCCGATGCGGCTGCAGCAGCAGGGCAAGCCGCTGCGCCCGGCAGCGTTGACTCCGCGCAAGCTGGTGGCCGACCTGCTGCGCCGGGTCAGCCTGCTCGCCGAGTTCCACGCCGGCCGCCCCGGCCTGGTCGCCGACGTGCCCGCACTGGTCCGCCACGCCGAGGCGCTCGCCCACCAGACCGCGCTGCGCTGGCAGGACTGGTCGCGCTACTCCAGCCGCCAGCAGCAGGAGATGACGCTCGGCGGCGCCGTCGGCCACTGGACCCTCGAGGGCGACCTCGCCCCGCTGCTGCCCTGGCTGTGGCTGGGCCAGTGGCTGCACGTGGGCAAGAACGCCACCATGGGCATGGGCGGCTATGCGCTGCAGCCCTGACAGGCCTCAGCCGGATCACCTCGAGCATTCGGGTTGTCGTGCTGCCACCGTACAACTACACTGCGTAATACCAATCAGCAACTGGTATTACGCGAGATGAACACCATTTCCATCAAGATCGATCCCGAACTGGAACGGGCGCTCGTGCTGGCCAGCGAGCGCGAACACCTGAGCAAGTCCGAGCTGATACGCCGCGCGCTCGCGAGCTACCTGAACCAGCGCAGCGCAGCGGCGGCACCTTCCGCCCTCGACCTGGTCGGCGACCTTGCCGGCTGCTTCAGTGGGGGACCTGCAGACCTGTCATCCAACCCCCGCCACCTCGACGACTTCGGCCGGCGATGAACCACCGGCTGATTCTCGATACCGGCCCCTGGGTCGCACTCCTGTGCCGCGATGACACGCACCACGAATGGGCCAAGGCGCAGTTCGGCCAATTCCCCGGCCCCTTCCTTACGTGCGAAGCCGTCGTTGCGGAGACCTGCTTCCTGCTCGCCCGCGCCGGCTTCGACCCCGCGCGGGCGCTCATGCTGCTCGAACGCGGCGCCGTGCAGATCGCCCTGTCGCTGGAATCGCAGATCGCGCCCGTGCGCAGGCTGTTCGAACGCTACGACAATGTGCCAGCCTCGCTCGCCGACGCCTGCCTCGTGCACATGTCCGAGCTGTTCGAGCCCTGCAGCGTCCTGACCCTCGACAGCGATTTCGGGATCTACCGGCGCCACGGCCGCAAGACGATTCCTGTCATATCACCTCGCGCGTAACGCGCATCGCCCCGGCGCACCCTCGCCCGGCACGCCGCCACGTGGCGCGCAGCCGCAAGCTTGCCGCCTCTGACATCACCGCCGCATCACCCCACACTGGCGCCATCCCCTCACCGGATGCCCGCCATGCCCCAGCGCGACTTCTTCCTCGCCGCCTACGACGTCTCCAGCCCGCGCCGCCTCGTCGCCGCCCTCGCCCTGGTGCGCGGCTACACCACCGGTGGGCAGAAGTCGGTGCACGAGGTCTTCCTCACCCGCGGCGAGCGCTTCGAGCTGCTGCACAACATGGCGCTGCTGCTCAACGAGGCCGAGGACCGCTTCTTCCTGCTGCGCCTCGACCCCAGCGCCCGCAGCTATGCGCTCGGCGTTGCCGCCCAGCCCGCCGATCCCGACTACTTCTACGTGGGGTGAGACCATGGCCACGCTGCTGCTCGACCGCGCCGACCTCGAAGTCCGCATCACCGATGGCGCCCTCGCCCTGTACGAGAACGGCACCCGCAGCCAGACCGTGCCGCTGCGCCTGATCGACCGCGTCGTCATCCAGGGCGCGCGCACCCGGCTCGACAGCGCGGTGTTGCTCAAGCTCGCCGAAGCCGGCGCCGCCACCGTGCTGCTGAGCCCGCGCGCCAGCCGGCAGGTGGCGATCGTGCTCGGCCCGGCGCACAACGACGCCGCCGTCCGCCTCGCCCAGGCGCGACGCACCATGGACCACGCCTTCTGCGACGCCTGGTCACGCCAGCTCGTCGTCGCCAAGCTGCGCCGCCAGCACCGCCTGCTCACCCGCGCCGAGGCGCGCCGGCCCGACGCGCGCAAACCACTGTTCGACGGCCGCCGGGGCGTCGCCGACGCGCTCGCCCAGGCCGCCGAGCCGGGCACCGCCTGCGCCCGGCTGCGCGGGCTCGAAGGCAGCGCCGCGCGCGCCTACTTCCACGGCTACACCGCGCTGTTCGCGCCGGAACTCGACTTCACCGGCCGCAACCGCCGCCCGCCGCGCGACCCGGTCAACGCCTGCCTGTCGCTCGCCTACACCCTGCTGCACTTCGAGGCGGTGCGCAGCGCCCACGCCGCCGGCCTCGACCCGCTGCTCGGCTTCTACCACCGCCCGGCCTTTGGCCGCGAGTCGCTCGCCTGCGACCTCATCGAGCCGCTGCGCCCGGCGGTGGATGACTGGATCTGGCACCAGTTCAGCAGCGCCCGCCTGCGCCCCGAGCACTTCGGCACCGACAAGGGCGCGTGCCTGCTCGGCAAGGCCGGCCGCGGCCACTTCTACGCCGGCTGGGAGCAGTTCGCCCCCTTGCCCCGGCGCTGGCTGCGGCAGCGCTGCGCCCGCCTCGCCGCGCAATTGCGCGCCGAAGGCGAGCCCTGGCTCGAGCATTTCGAAGACGACGAGGACTTCTGACCATGCCGACCCTCGCCCAGCGCCATCCTGGCGCATCCACCCGCCCCGCCGACCTGCCCGCGCGCAAGCCGCTCTACCTCATGAGCCCGGCGCCCGCACGCATGGACGCCGGCAGCGACCACCTCCTGCTGCGGCCCGCGGCCGGCGCGCCGATGCGGTTTCCGCTCGCGCGCATCTGCCGCGTCATCTGCAACCGCCACCTGGCGTGGAGCGGCGGCGCACTGGCGCTGTGCCTCGCCGAAGGCGTGCCGATCACCTGGGTCGATGGCCACGGCCACGCGCTCGGCAGCACCCAGGCGCGCTACGCCCAGCCGCTGCCCTTCTCCACGCTGATCGAGACCTACCTCGAACTCCCCGACTGGCCGCAGCGCTTCGCCAACTGGCGGGCGCGGCGCAGGCTCGAGACGCTCACCGTCTGCGCCAAACGCGCCGCCGACACCGGCCACGGGCTGGACGCCCTCAGCTTCCACGAGTTGAAGCGCGAATACGTTTACAACGGCTGCCACCCGGTCGCCTTCGACGCCGACGGCGAGGCCTGGTGCCACGCGCTCGCCACCGACCGCCTGCATCGCGAGGGCCTGCACGGCTGCTACTGGGGCTTCGACGCCAGCCGCCTCGAGCTCGCCGCCGAGCTCGCCGCCCTGCTGTGGGCAGAGCTGAACCTGGACTGCGGCACGCTGCCCGCCGGCGCCGGGCACGGCATCGTGGTCGCGCGCCTGTTCGAAGCCTGGGCCCACCGCCGCGAAGACCGCCTGCTGCTGCACCTGGGCGACCTCAAGCGCCACCTGGCACGGGAGATCGAGGCATGGCACTGAACACGCCGCGCGGCTGGCTCATCACCTACGACATCACCGACCCCAAGCGCCTGGTCCGCCTGCACCGCTTCCTGGTCAAGCAGGCCACACCGGTGCAGTACTCGGTGTTCCATTTCGAGGGCAGCGCGGCGCAGATGGGCCGCCTGATGGCCGACATCGCAACGCGCATCGACGCCCGCACGGACGACGTGCGCGGCTACCAACTGCCCGAGCACCTGAGCATCGACACCATCGGCCGCGGCAGCCTGCCCTCCGACATCCTGCTGCTGTCGCCGACCTCCCCGAGCTTGCAGACGCTGCTCCAGGCCGCGGGTCGGTGATACCATCCCGGCACCCAAACGCGCGCACAAGCCCACGTGACAATCCGCTCCTGCCACCGCTCCACATCGTGGGAACCCGGTTTCCAAGCTGCTGATTGCCTGCTGGTTTTTCGTGCGAGCGGTCCGGACTGATGCCCTGATATCAAAGGGATTAAGACCTGTTTTGATTGCTCGTCACAATCAATTTGATGTCCGGACTGATGCCCTGATATCAAAGGGATTAAGACACAGCTCACCAACTGGGTCGGCGGCTGTATAGTCCGGACTGATGCCCTGATATCAAAGGGATTAAGACGGTACGGCGTCACGCATGTTGCGCCCGTCGTGCGTCCGGACTGATGCCCTGATATCAAAGGGATTAAGACTCGACCTCTTTGATCGGATCATCGACGCCGCCCAGTCCGGACTGATGCCCTGATATCAAAGGGATTAAGACGTTGAGTAGTGTATAACGTCCCTTTTACCATAGTCCGGACTGATGCCCTGATATCAAAGGGATTAAGACATCACCATGTCAATAAACGTGTTGGCTTGCTCCGGTCCGGACTGATGCCCTGATATCAAAGGGATTAAGACATATAGGACTCGCCTACCGTATCATCTCGGAACCGTCCGGACTGATGCCCTGATATCAAAGGGATTAAGACCTTTCAGCTAACCTGAGAACGACGTTACGAAGCGTCCGGACTGATGCCCTGATATCAAAGGGATTAAGACCACAGCATCGGTTACACCCTGCATGTAGGTAGGCGTCCGGACTGATGCCCTGATATCAAAGGGATTAAGACGTAACATTATGAATGTTGCCCATTTGTAGCCTCTCTGTAAGTCCGGACTGATGCCCTGATATCAAAGGGATTAAGACCGATCTTTCCGCGCAGATGTGCGATCAGATCGTCCGGAC
>NZ_JBLQGP010000017.1:0-94596 GCF_047806685.1 Thauera sp. WH-1 | reverse complement strand
GCTGCAGATCGTGCTAAATCAGCGCGGCGACTTCCGCTGCCCCCGGCCGCGCGAGTCCGCTGCCCCGCCAGGTGCGCGGCCCCTGCCTGAAGGCGATAACCTGACCCCACCAGTCGTCAAGTCGCCCGCTGTTGCTGCCAGTGCGCCTGTAGCGGCCGCGCCGACCCGGGACACGCATCAGGAGCGGCTTGCGCTCGTCCTCGAGGACCTACGCAAGCGCGGCAACTCGCGACCGCGCAAGGAGGCGACCCTGATGACGACGATCCAGGCCCTGATCAAGCAGCGCACGAACCAGCCGATTTCCGAAGCCAACCTGAAGAAGCTGCTCGCCGAACTTCAGCAGCGCGGGCAGGTGACGATCACGGAGGGGAAGGTTGCCTATAAGCTCTGATCCCAACGCTGCTGTCGCGGCGGGCCATGGGGGGCACCCGGAGGCCGACAACCTGGTGCAGCGTGTCGCCGCACGCATCCGGTCCCGGTTCGCCGAGGAGGCCTCGGGCCATGACTGGCACCACATCCACCGTGTCTGGCGTCTGGCCCGGAAGATCGCCGTGGCCGAGGGCGCGAGGCTCGACGTGGTCGAGTTGGCCGCGCTCGTCCATGACATCGCCGACTGGAAGTTCCACGGGGGTGACGACGCCATAGGGCCGCGCGAGGCCGAGCGGCTGCTGCGCGAGGAAGGCGCCGGCGACGACCTCGTTGAGCCGGTCGTCGAGATCGTGGCGACGATCTCGTTCAAGGGCGCAGGGGTCCGGCAGCCCATGCGGACGCTCGAGGGGCAGTGCGTCCAGGATGCCGACCGGCTCGATGCGATCGGAGCGATCGGTATCGCCCGCTGTTTCGCATACGGCGGCCATGCGGGACGCCTGATGTACGACCCCGAGGTGCCGCCTGTCCTGCATGCGACCGCTGATGCCTACAAGACCGCGAAGGGGACCAGCGTCAATCACTTCTACGAGAAGCTCTTCTTGCTGAAGGACCGCATGAACACCGTGACGGGACGCCTGCTCGCGCAGGAGCGACACCGGTTCATGGCGTCCTTTATCGAGCGTTTCCTCGAGGAGTGGAACGTGGGCGAGGGCTCAGCCCATGGTCCAGCAGTGCTTGTGGAGGCCAGCAGCGACGCATCAGGCGGGAATGAACTTCGTTCCAGTGGATCGCGTCCGTAACCGCTTACCGACGTCAATGTTTGGAGCGACTTCTTCCGTCAGGAATGCATACCAGTCGTCTGTCGTCATCGTCTCCGGAGATTCGGCGCGCAGACGATAAAAGGGAAGTCCAACGAGACCAAAAATCGCGTTCTTCATCTCATCGCGGGTCTTGATTTCGGGCCGATCATGATATGAGCTATCGAGCTCGAACGCGGCAACGGGATCCCCTTCATCCGGCACGATCAGCACCGCATCGACCCGGGAGTTCTTTGCGTAGGCCCACGTCGACCTACCGACGAGCTCACGCAGGCGACTGAACTCGATCATCTGGTCAAGTGGATAATTCGGCAGCGCAAGTAGCGCGGGAAATCTCAGCGACAAGGCCTTGAGAAACGCTCTCTCCTGGCTACTCCTGAAAACCGAACGCCGGATTCCCATTGCGTCGGACGCGTTTGGATCGCCGAAGCGCATAAGCGTGCTGCTGACAACGCGCCGCACCTCAATGACGGGCTCGGAAAGAGCCTTGGCTGCTTCCAACTGCTTTCGATTGGTATTTTGGCGTCGCTCGGACCAACGTCGATGCTCGTCGCGAAGTGTCCTCGCGATAGCGTGCAACGCGCTTGAATCCAAGCGCTCGGCAAGGCCGAGGACGGTCGAGTAAGGAGCTGATATCTCGCCAGCGAGAAGGAGCTGCTCATACTCAGTCAGTAGGTCCTCTGCGGCTTGCGGTGCTTCGAGGAGGAGACATAAGGCCTCGCCGGCGAGGGCCTTCAAGTAGTCGTCGTTCCTCCGGAAAACCTGAACCTCACCGTCGAGAAATAAAGTGACAAAGGCGGCATGCTCCCGCCGATGCAGATGCCCACGCAACGTCCGAATGACGCTTGCTTTATCCCTTGTCTGCACGAAGTCTCGTCGTCTAAGTCGTCAGAATCGAGTGGGAATGGTACGTGTCGGCGCGCCCATTGTCACTCATAGAGCGTCGCCTCATAGAGGCCACACTCCTAGCATCAGTCGAAAATCCATTTCCGACTGCTGTGACTTCTTCCTCCGACCCCAGGGTCCTCTTCGGTAAGCACCTTGCCGAGCTTCGCCGAAGCCGCGGATGGTCCCAGGAATACCTCGCGCTTGAGAGCGGTCTCGCGCGGAGTTACTTAGGCGGCGTTGAGCGTGGACAGCGGAACATCGCGCTTCTGAACATCATTCGCTTGGCAAACGCGCTGGAGCTTCCACCCTCTAAGCTTCTTGAGTTCGAGGATCGCAACGGCGGCCGTGTTGCATCGGGCCTGAGTTAGAGATCAATCGAGGGCCCGCACACCAGCATCAGGACCAGGCGATGCGGTGACCGCGCTCTGTAGCCTTGTGGCGTTCATCATCGTCGCCATGGAGGTATAGGCTCGTGGTTGTGATTGACTCGTGACCTAAGTTATCGCGGACGAACCGCAAGTCGACCTCGGCGCCTGCCATGTTCGAACCGGCCGTGTGACGTAGCCAGTGCGCCGAAGCCGCACGCAGTGCGTTTGCCCGCGACACAAACTCATCGCCACGCTCCTCAACTCGCTTCGCTGCACGCTCAAAGACTTCTTTCACGACTAGATGCACGGCCCCGCGCGTCAGAGCCCGACGCTGTCCGCCGATTGGAAGGAGGAGGGGGGTCGGCTCGCCTGGAACTGGATAGGGCGCCAACGCGTACTCCCGGCGGTAGCGCACCAACTCCATCATCAGTTCGTTCGTGGCAGGGACGATCCTCGTCTTCTCACCTTTGCCCGTTACTTCAAGCCACCAAAGGTCGTCCCCGTTTCGGTCACGCCGGGAAAAGAAGCACCCCATGGTATTGGTCGTGACCTCCGTGATCCGAAGGCCGCACAGGTAGAGCAAACTGAAGAGCCAGCGCACGCGGAAGTAATGCTCGCGCTCGCGATCCGTCTCGTTTGGCATCGATTCGATCGATGCCTTGACTTCCACCCAGGTAGGCTCATCGAGGAATCGGGTGATTCGGGGCTTCGACCGCCGCTGGCGCTGTCGAGAGAGGGATAGCGGATTGCCAGCAAGGTACCCAGCATTCACAAGCCAGGCGAACATCGTGTTCAGGATGACAATCGCTTGTCGCTGACTGCTGGCAGACAGCGGCCCAGAGAACGGTCTCCAGCCAGGATCATTTCGCGGCCATTTGCGGCCTTTGGCCATGACCCAGCGTGCAACGGGCTGTGGGTCTGAGAGAAACCGCCTGTACAACAACAGATCCTCGTGACTGAGGCTGGAAAGGGGTTTACCCAACTCCGTGACCGTCCAGAGGAGGAGGCGCTCAGCCTCCTTGCGGTAGCTGTCGAAAGTCGTTCGGGTGTCGACAAAGCGGGCGAGCCACGCTCTGACGGCATCGACGTCGTTCTGCGCTGAAATCTGCGGCCGACCGCCAACGGCGCGGTTATTACCGACACTTCCGTTGAGTTCGCTTGGCAAGTTGACCAGTTCCAACGGGCCGAACGCGTTTCGGGGCATCAAATTCACGAGGGTCACATCCAGAACGGCGGATTCCGCACGTTACTACACATTATAGGAATAATGTCTAAAGTTAATGATTATACGGACAGCAATGTCCGGTTTCCGGACTGGTACGGCTGTCTTAGTTGATTCCACCGCCAAGGCAGCTAACATCCTGACATTGGTCAAAAATCCGAGCCGAAAAATGAGCCGTAGCTCCGTTGTTACATACGAGCATGTCCGTCAGGCCTGCTACGAGATCCTCGCCAAAGGGGAACGACCAACCCGTCCAGCCGTCCAGGAGCTGCTTTCCACTGACCGGTATGTTGGCCAGAAAGGCAGCAACGCCGTCGTCCAGAACCACATTCAAGAGTTCTGGAGTGCCATGGCAAACACGTTGCAGGTGCCCGTGCGGGCGGTGGACGGGATCCCCGAGGCCTTCGTAACGATCATCGATCGCGCACTTGGCGATATGGTGCAGGTTGCCAAGAGACTTGCTGAGGAGGGCCTCAGGGAGCGGGAGGCCCATCTGGACAAGCGATCCAGAGAAATGGAGGCAACCGTTCAGGAGGCGAACGAGCGTGCCCTCGAATCCCATCAGCTCCGCCTACGCATGGAGAGTGAGGTCGCGGCCTTGAAGCTGAGGATCGGAGACCTGGAGGCCAACCTCGCGGAGTCTCAGAAGAAGCTGGCGGAAGAGTCGCTTAGGGTCCTTGAGCAACAGCGCACGATCGACGAAAAGGATGCCGAGCTCGTGCGCCAGTTCTCCTCGCTGGACGCGGCGAGACTTGCCATCGAGCAAACTAATGAACATCACCGCCTGGAGACCCATCGGCTGTTGCAGCAACTGGACAACGAGCGTCAAACTGCGAACAAAGAACGGAGGCAACAGAACGACGAGGTAGAGCGCGCACGCAAGGACGCGGCCACGGCACGAGAGGCGTTCATAGCGCTGCGCGAGGACTGCGTTCAACTCAAGGCAGAGAGCGTCAAGGCAAGCGAGAAGCTGACAGCGGCAACGGCCGCGATGGAGACCCTACGAAGCAGCCTCGAGAAGGCCGAGGCCCAACTCTCCGCGTCGGAGCGCGACCTTGCTGTGGCAAGAGCGCGGCACGAGGTGGCTGATCAACTCCGGCAAGAGGCAGCGGTCAGACTTAACGTCCAGGCTGAGGAGATCGGCCAACTTCGGCAAGAAATTGAGAATCTTAGGAGGAGACGTGTCAAGAGCCGTGCACCAGAAGAGAGCGCTCTTAGGAGCAAGGAAGAGACAGATGCGAAACGGGGAAATAGTGGCTAAGACCGCTGCCCAAACCTTCGCGTTAGACCCTCGTAGCTCTCCACCTCTGAGGTAAGTGACAACATTCGCCGAGGAATCAGGGCCTTTACAGCGGCACCTATCAACGATAGTGCTGCACGCCGTCCTGTTGGGTGTAAGTGAAGGCGGTTAGGAGCTAACCTGTCGGGACAAGGAGCCCTTTTGCAGCGAGCTAATTCTTCCTAACCATCTTTTTGCGGCGTGGGGGGCTACTTTGAGGGCACGGGGGGTAGGTTGCGGTCACAAATTGTTGATGTCGCGGGACTAAATTGTGCCACCCGAGTTGGACAAGGGAGGAAAGAACAATGCTGATCTTTCTCTCGCATATAAGTTTACATAACGCAGATTCTCAGCCTCAAACATCCAGACTGTTGGGACACGAGAGCACTCTGAATTGGCCGGAGCTTGGAGGAATCGGGCGGCAGCACCCTGCACACTGCCCCAGAACTGCACCCCGGCTGCTCGAACGCCCCCCACGGGCCGCGACACTTCCGCTGGAAATGCCTTGTGAAACAAGATGGTGCGGGGAAAGAGACTCGAACTCTCACGCCTTGCGGCGCTGGAACCTAAATCCAGTGCGTCTACCAATTCCGCCATCCCCGCGGGTACTGCGACAAAGCGGCCCGCATTATACACAGGCTGCACTGCGCCGAACGCCGTCGGGCATCCGGCGCGAGCACCCGCTCAATGCCCGGTACGCCCGTAGGTGTCCTCGAAACGCACGATGTCGTCCTCGCCCAGGTAGCTCCCCGACTGCACCTCGATGATTTCGAGTGGCACCTTGCCCGGGTTGGCCAGGCGGTGGGTATTGCCGAGCGGAATGTAGGTGGACTCGTTCTCGCCGAGCAGGAAGCTGCGCTCGCCATTGGTGACCTCGGCCGTGCCCTTGACCACGATCCAGTGCTCGGCGCGGTGGTGATGCATCTGCAGGCTGAGCTTGGCCCCCGGGTTCACGACGATGCGCTTGACCTGGAAACGCTCGCCGGCGTCGATCGAGTCATACCAGCCCCAGGGCCGATAGACCTTGCGATGGCTCTGCGTCAGGCTGCGGCCCTCGGCCTTCAGGCGGGCGACGATCTTCTTGACGTCCTGGGTGCGGCCCTTGTGCGCCACCATCACCGCGTCGGGCGTCTCCACCACCACCATGTCCTCGCAGCCGATGGCGGCCACCAGGCGACTGCCCGCATGCACCAGGGTGTTGTGGCTGTCCTCGAACAACACCTCGCCGCGCGCGGCGTTGCCGTCCGCATCCTTGTCCGAGACCGCCCACAAGGCGTCCCAGGCACCCACGTCCGACCAGCCGGCCGACAGCGGCACGACCACGCCCTGGCCGAGCTCGGGCGCGCCGGCCAGGCGCTCCATCACGGCATAGTCGATCGAGTCGCTCGGGCTGCCTTCGAAGGCGGCGGCATCGAGACGAATGAAGTCGGCGTCCGCCGTTCGCCCGGCAAAGGCCTTGCCGCAAGCCGCGGCCATCTCGGGATTGAAGTGCGTGATCGCGGCCAGCCACACCGCGGCCTTCATCATGAAGATGCCGCTGTTCCAGAAGAACTCGCCGCTGGCGACGTAGCGCTCGGCGGTGGCACGGTCGGGCTTCTCGAAGAACTCGAGCAGCGCACGCGCACTGCCTGCCGCATCGAGCGGCGCACCCGCACGGATGTAGCCGTACCCCGTCTCCGGCCGGTCCGGCACGATGCCGAAGGTGACGAGCGCACCCGTTGCGGCCGCGCGCGCGCCTTCGGCGATGGCCTTCTGGAAGGCCGCAACGTCGGTGATGACATGATCGGCGGGCATCACGAGCAGGATCGGGTCGCCCTCCTCCAGCGCCGCCAGCGCGGCCAGCGTCAGCGCCGGCGCGGTGTTGCGCCCCACCGGCTCGAGCACGATCTGCGGCGCGCGCACGCCGATCTGGCGCAGCTGCTCGGCGATGATGAAGCGGTATTCCTCGTTGGTGATGATCAGCGGCCGCGGCGCCACGTCCGCGGCGGCAAAGCCCTTGAGGCGGGCGGCGGTCTCCTGCAGCAGCGACAGCTCGCCGGTGAGCGGCAGCAGCTGCTTGGGAAAGCTCTCGCGTGAGGCGGGCCACAGTCGGGTGCCCGAGCCGCCGGAAAGGATCACGCTCTTGATCGTCATGGAAGTCCTCGTTCAGTTCAGGATTTCGCGCAGCATGCGGGCGACGCCATCGCGCCAGTCCGGCAGGTACAGGCCGAAGCTGCGCCGCAGCCGGCGGGTATCAAGGCGGGAGTTCAGCGGGCGGACGGCGGCCGTGGGGTAGTCGGTGGTGGCAATCGGTGCGATGGATTGCACCTTCAGTACCTGGCCCAGGTTACGGGCCTGCTGCACGACGAATTCGGCGTAACCGTGCCAGCTGGTCACACCCGCTGCGGCGAGATGGTAGGTGCCATCGAGCTCGCGACGCCCCATGGCGCTACGGATCGCGTGCGCGCTGACGTCGGCGATCAGGTCGGCCCCGGTGGGGGCACCGAACTGGTCGGCGATCACGGTGAGACGCTCGCGCTCGGCCGCAAGCCTGAGCATCGTGCGGGCGAAGTTGCCGCCGCGCGCGGCGTGCACCCAGGAGGTGCGAAAAATCAGGTGGCGACAGCCGCTGGCGCGGATCGCCGCCTCGCCCTCGAGCTTGCTGTGCCCGTAGACCGACAGCGGCGCGGGGACCGCGTCTTCGGCCCAGGGCGCGTCGCCGCTGCCGTCGAAGACGTAGTCGGTCGAATAATGCACCAGCAGCGCATCGCGCGCCGCGGCCGCGCGCGCGATCACGGCGACGGCCTCGGCATTCACGGTCCGGGCCAGCGCCGGCTCGGTCTCGGCCTTGTCCACCGCGGTGTAGGCGGCGGCATTGACGATGACGTCGGGCTGGATGCGAGCCACGCTGGCGGCCAGCGCATCCAGCCGGGTCAGGTCACCGCACAGCCCGCCATCGGCATGGCGATCGAGGGCGACGAGCTCGCCCAGCGGCGCCAGTGCGCGCTGCAGTTCCCAGCCCACCTGGCCGTTCTTTCCCAGCAGCAGAATCCTCACGCGCCGGCTCCCGCACTATTCTCGCGTCCGGCGTAATTGCGCGTGAGCCAGTCGCGATAGGCACCGCTCTGCACGTTGGCCACCCAGCCAGGATGGTCGAGATACCACTGCACCGTCTTGCGGATTCCGGTGGCGAAGGTCTCGGCCGGCTTCCAGCCCAGTTCGCGTTCGATCTTTCGCGCATCGATCGCGTAACGCCGGTCGTGGCCCGGGCGATCGCTGACGTAGGTGATCAGGCGGCTGTAGCTGCCGGCGGCGTCGGGGCGCAACTCATCGAGCAGCGCACACAGGGTGCGTACGATGTCGATGTTGGCGATCTCGTTCCAGCCGCCGACGTTGTAGGTCTCGCCCACACGGCCACGCGCGAGCACTTCGCGGATCGCGCCGCAATGGTCGCCGACATACAGCCAGTCGCGCACATTGAGGCCGTCGCCGTAGACCGGCAAGGGCTTGCCGGCGAGCGCATTGACGATCATCAGTGGGATCAGCTTCTCGGGAAACTGGAAGGGGCCGTAGTTGTTGGAGCAGTTCGTGGTGAGCACCGGCAGCCCGTAGGTGTGGTGCCAGGCGCGCACCAGGTGGTCGCTCGCTGCCTTGCTTGCCGAATACGGGCTGTTGGGCTCGTAGGCCTTGGTTTCGGCAAACGGCGGATCCGCCGGGCCGAGCGAACCGTATACCTCGTCGGTGCTGATGTGCAGGAAGCGGAAGGCTTCGCGCTCACCGGCGGGCAGGCCGCCCCAGTAGGCACGCGCGGCCTCGAGCAGGCTGAAAGTGCCTTCGACATTGGTGCGGACGAAGGCGCCCGGGCCGTGAATGGAGCGGTCGACGTGGCTTTCGGCTGCGAAGTGCACGATGGCGCGCGGCCTGTGCTCGGCCAGCAGTTGATCGATCAGGGCGCGGTCGCAGATGTCGCCATGGACGAAGCGGTAGGCCGCCCTGCCCTCGAGGCTGGAAAGGGTCTCGAGGTTGCCGGCATAGGTCAGCGCATCGAGGTTCAGTACCGTTTCATCGCTGGCGGCCAGCCAGTCGAGGACGAAATTCGCGCCGATGAAGCCGGCGCCGCCTGTCACGAGAATCACCTTACCGCCCCTGCACTGATCGCAAAGCCGCGATTATGGCATCGGGAAGGCGGCCCCAATAGGTGCAAATCCACACTGCGCTCACATC
The DNA here is from genome assembly GCF_047806685.1 of Thauera sp. WH-1. NCBI lineage: Bacteria > Pseudomonadati > Pseudomonadota > Betaproteobacteria > Rhodocyclales > Zoogloeaceae > Thauera > Thauera sp. WH-1. The sequence continues at coordinate 85,449 of NZ_JBLQGP010000017.1, read as the reverse complement.
TGCAGGCGCGCGGCGTAGCCGGTCATCTCGAGGTAGCCCTGGCCGATCTCGGTCTCCTCGCCCGCGCCGTCGCGCTCGAACACGTGCACCGCGCCCTCCCAATAGATCGCCCCGGTGGAGCTGCGGCTGTCGAGCTCCTGGTCGTCCAGCAAGGGGCGCAGCCTCAGGCTGCGCTCACCGGCCAGCACCACCTCCCACTCCACCGGGTACTCGATGCCGGTGCGGGGTGAGCGCCAGTGCCGCAGGGGGATGAAGCGGACCTCGTCGGCGGCGTAGATGCGGGCCGCACCCGTGGCGTCGCTGAGGGTGGCGGCGTGCCAGAGCGCACCGCCCTCGGCGTCGCGCATCTGGAAGGCCATCAGCCCGCTGCCGTCGTGCAGATTGATGCCGATCCAGTCCCAGCCACGCGCGCCCTCGGGCAGGATCTCGCTCGACCACTCATGGTCAAGCCAGGCGTGCCCTTCGACCGCGAAGGGCTCGCCGTCCAGCCGCAACTGCCCCCTCACCGCCAGGTGCGGGCGGCTGTAGTAATAGCTCGCATTGATCGGATCCGGCGCCTTCTGGCTGAAGCCCGCCTTGCCATTGAGCACCGGCGCGCGGTCGGGCACGAACTCGAGCTCGAAGCCGAAGTCCTCGGCGTCGATGCGGCTGCGGTAAGGCGCGAGCGTGCTGTCTCCCCCCTCGAGAAACCAGCCATCGACGCTGACCGAGGTGCGCCCCGGAACGGCGTCGGCAAGCCCCGGATACGCGCGCGCCGAGCGCTCGGCGTGGCGCAGGCGGCCGTGCGCAGGGTCGGCCACCGCCGCGTGGGCGAGGATCAACTGGCGCGGCGCAAACAGGCTCGGATTGTCTTCGCCGATCAGGGTGCGCACGCGAAAGAAGGTGAGCTGGAAGCCGCGCTCGACCCCGGCCGCATCACGCAGCCAGCCGGTGATGTACCACCATTCGGTGCGGTAGTCGGGATGGGCGCCGAAGTCGCGCGGAAAGCTCAGCGCCTGCCCGGGGCGCACCGGGGGGTAAGCGCCCTGCTCCGCCGCGCTGCGGGTCTGGGCACTCACCCCATCGCCCTGCTCGCCTTCCGCTCCCGGTCCTCCGTTATCCGCCGCGCCGGCCACCACGGCGGCAAACAGGCAGGCAAGCATCAGCAGCCATCCGAGGGTCCGACCAGGGCGCGAGCTGCACCCGGCTGCCAATACGGTGTTCATCTGCATCTCGTCCCCTTGCTACCAATCCGCCTTGACCGCGAGCACCGCCGAGCGCTGCATCGCGTGGCGCCCGGCCAGGCGCGCCACCAGCGCCGCCAGCGCGACCAGGCTGGACGCGAAGACGCCGAGTACCAGCCAGGGCACGGCCAGGTCCATGCTCCAGTGAAAGCTCTGGCGGTTGATGACCTCGATCAGCACCCAGGCGATCGCCCCGCCCGCCAGGGTTCCGGCAAGCACGCCCAGTCCGGCCGTGAGCGCGCCCTCGAAGGCGATCAGGCGGCCGATCTCGGCGCGCGTCAGGCCGAGGTGACGCAGCATGCCGAACTCGCCCTGGCGCGTGGTCGCCAGCGCGGCGAAGGTGGTGGCGATGCCGAACAGACCGATCAGCACCGCCACGGCCTCCATCAGGTAGGTGATCAGAAAAGTGCGATCGAAGATCTGCAGGCTCAGCGCGCGGATCTCGCCCGGCAGCGCGATCGTGATGTGCTCGGCGCCGAAGCGCTGGCGCAGGGCCTCGGCGACGGTGGCCGGCTCCACCCCCGGGGTTACGCGCAGTGCCGCATCGTTGACGCGCGTGTCGCCGGTCAGCGCGACGTAATCGGCTTTTTCGATGAGGGCCGCGCCGTACTGGCGGGCATAGTCGCGCCAGATGCCGACGACGATGAAGCGCTGCAGGCGGCCGCCAAGCGGCAGCTCGAAGTGGCGGCCAGGCGCGAGCCGATGGCGATCGGCCGCGGCTTCCGACACCCAGATCGGCGGCAGCGTGGCATCTTCCGGCACCCGCATCGACCCCGCGACCAGTGGCAGCCCCCAATTGCCCTGCGCCGGCCGCGCCAGCACGCTGAACAAGGGCTCGGCGTCCGACAAGCGCAGATTGACCAAGCGCGTCGTGTCGACGCTGGCGACGCCGTCCACCGCCGCGATGGCAGCCAGCGCCTCAGGGTCGAGATAGCCGCTGGCCGATGATGACGAGGCCCGCACGTAGAGGTCGGCCGGCAGGACCTGCTCGAGCCAGTCATCTACCGACACACGGAAGGAACTCACCATGATCGCCATCGACACCGCCAGCGCCACGCTGGCGATCACCCCCGCCCCCGCCACCACTGCCTGCGCCGGGGTGGCGCTCAGGCGCGCATGGGCCAGGCGCCACAAGGCGCTGCGACTGTGCGCGAGTAGCGGCAGCACCGCACGCGCCAGCGCCGGCAAGGCGAGCACGGCCGCCGCCAGGATCAAGGCCACCGCGCCATAGCCGCCCACCGGAATCCCCGAGAGGGGCGGCAACAGGCAGGCCAGGCCCGCCAGCGCGAGCAGCAGCACCGCAGTCCGGCCGCGCGCGCGCGCCTGCGGTAGGCCCGCACGCTCGCCTTCGCCTGCGCGCAGCGCACGCGCCGGTGGCACGCGGGCTGCCTCACGCGCGGGAATCCAGGTGCCGGCCACCCCGGCGCCGACGCCCAGGAACAGGTAGGCCAAGCTCAGCGCCGGATCGAAAGCCAGTGTCGGGCTCAGGCCGCGAAAGAAGCCCGCGCCGAGGTCGCCGCCGACGAAGCGGAAGGCCCCGCCGGCAAGCGCATAGCCCAGGGCCACGCCGACAGCGCCGCCCACCGCGCCGACGATCGCCCCTTCGGCGAGCAGGCCCCGCATGAGTTCGCGGCGTTCGAGTCCGAGCGCGCGCAACAGGGCGAACTCCCGCCGCCGGCGCGCGACCGATAGCAGCTGCGTCGAGAACACCAGAAAGCCGCCGGTCAACAAGGCGATCGCCGCCAGCATGGTGAGGTTCACCCGATAGGCGCGCGACAGCGTGCCGACTTCGCTCGCCGCCGCCTCCGGCACACGCAGGCTCACCCCGGGCGGCAGCAGGGCTTCGAGTGCGAGGCGGGCCGTGCTCAGCGCCACCCCGTCGGCGAGCCTGAGGTCGATGCGGCTGAGTGTGCCGAGACGTTCGAAGTGCTGCTGCGCCCCCGCAATATCCATCACCGCAATGCGCCCGCTTGCGCCCGGCAGCTGCCCCGCGACGCGCAGGCGCAGGCTGCGCAGGCCCGACTGGGCAAGCAGATAGCCGTCGCTGATCGCCGGAGGCTGCAACTCGCCGCTCGCCGACCGATAGCGCTGCGTCAGCACGGCACGCGCATCGGCGCTCAGGAACAGGTTGTTCGGCTGCAGCGCGGCCAGCCGGCCGTCTCCCCCCGTTCGGCTCGGCTCAGCATCGCGCGCCCCCCTGGCCTCATCGCCCCCCTCGTTACCGCCCACCTCGCCTGCGGCCTCGCGATCGGCAAGCGGCATCAGCGCGGGCTGCACCCGCATGAGCCGGAACAGATCGACACCAAGGATGCGCAGGCTGTCGTCGCGCCCGGGCAGCCGCGCCTCGATTTCCAGCACGGGACTCGCTTCGGCGACCTCCGCGCGACGCGCGAGCAGGGGGTAGATGCCTTCATCGAAGCCCTCGCGGGGCCCCACCACCTGCAGGTCGGCCTTGCCTGCGAGCAGGCGCACGCCGCGACCGAACTCGTCCAGTGCGGCGCCGTGAATGAGCTGCACCGCCAGGCCAAGCGCGACCCCCAGCGCGATCGCCAGCAAGGACAGCGCGGTCGCCAGGCGGCGGCGCAGCAGGCTGGCCAGGAACACCCTGCGCAGGCTGCTGTTCATGACCCTACCGTGATGTCGCGCAGCCCGTCGGGTCCGAGCTCGAGCACGCGGTCGGCGCGTGCGGCCGCGGCGCGCGAGTGGGTGACCAGCACGCCCGCCGCGCGGTTGGCGCGGATCTGCTCGAGCAGCAGGTCGAGCACGCCCATCGCACGACCGGGGTCGAGGTTGCCGGTGGGTTCATCGGCCAGCACGAGCTGCGGCTTGTGCACCAGCGCCCGGGCAATCGCCACGCGCTGCAGTTCGCCGCCCGAGAGTTGCTGCGGTGGGTCGAGCGCGCGTGGGCCCAGTCCGACCCGTGCCAGCATGTCCTGCGCGCGGCGTGCGGCCTCGGCCTCGGGGCATTGCAGCAGCCATAGCGGCAAGGCCACGTTCTGCAGCAGGTTCAGGTGCGGCAGGATGTGAAAGGCCTGGAACACGAAGCCGTAGTGCGAGCGCCGCAGGCGGGCCATGGCGTCGTCGGCGAGCTGCTCGACGCGCTGCTCGCCGACGCGGATCTGGCCGCGGTCCACCGGCTCGAGGCCGGCAATGCAGTTGAGCAGGGTGGACTTGCCGGAACCGGACTCGCCTACGATGGCCACGCATTCGCCGTCCGCCACGCGCAGCGCGAGCGCATCGAACAGCACGCGCGGCGGCGTGCCGGGAAGGGTCTTGCACAGTCCGGAAAGCTCGAGCATGGAATCCCCGCAGGCACCGGCACACGGTGCGTGGGCCGAGAAGCGACCGCATTGTGTCATCGGCCACCGCCGAAAGTTGCATCGCTGCGGGGTATACTCCGGCCGCCTTGCGATGAATTCACCGGCCCGCGGTGACATCCGCCTCATGTCCACGCGATGCCGGTCGAGCACTACGAGAACTTCCCTGTCGCATCCCTGCTGCTGCCGGCGCGCCTGCGCGAGCCGGTCGAGGCCATCTACGCCTTCGCCCGCAGCGCGGACGACGTCGCCGACGAGGGCGACGCGCCCGGCATCGCGCGGCTTGCGCGCCTGCAGGACTACCGCATCGCGCTCGAAGCCTGCGCGCGCGGGGTGGCGGTGCGCGATGCGGAGCTGGCGCCCCTGTTCGAACGTCTCGGACGCGCGATCCGCGCCCACGGCCTGCCGCTGCAGCCCTTCCGCCACCTGCTCGACGCCTTTGCGCAGGATGTCGGCAAGACCCGCTACCGCGACTTCGACGAGCTGCTCGACTACTGCCGGCGCTCGGCAAATCCGGTCGGCCGGCTGATGCTGTGCCTGTACGGCGCCGCCACGCCCGACAACCTGCGCCGCGCCGACGCCATCTGCACCAGCCTGCAGCTGATCAACTTCTGGCAGGACGTCGCCATCGACTGGGACAAGCAGCGCATCTACCTGCCGCTGGACGATCTCGCCCGCCACGGGGTCGACGAAGCCTTGCTCGAGCGCGCGCGGTCTGGAGCCTTGGGCGCGGAGGACGCGGCGCGCTGGCGCTCGCTGATGGCTTTCGAAGTGCAACGCGCACGGGGCATGATGGGCGACGGCGCCCCCCTCGCGCTGGCCCTGCCCGGCCGCCTCGGCTGGGAGCTGCGCCTGGTGGTGCTGGGCGGGCTGCGCATCCTGGAGCGGCTCGAGCAGGCAGACTACGACGTCTTCCGCCGCCGCCCGACGCTGGCTGCGGGCGACTGGCTGCGCCTGGGATGGCGCGCCCTGAACTACGGAAAAAGCGCATGAATCCGCACGACTACTGCCAGGACAAGGCCGCCAGGAGCGGCTCGAGCTTCTACTACAGCTTCATGTTCCTGCCCGCCGAGCGACGTCAGGCCATCACCGCGATGTACGCCTTCTGTCGCGAAGTGGATGACGTGGTGGACGAATGCCACGACCTCTCCCTGGCGCAGGCCAAGCTCGAGTGGTGGCGGCAGGAGGTCGCGCGCACCTACGGCGGCACCCCCACGCACCCGGTGGGCCTCGCACTCAAGGACGTGCTCACGCGCTTCAGCCTGCCTCAGGAGCAGTTGCTCGAGATCATCGATGGCATGGCGATGGACTTGTCGCAGACACGCTACCTCGACTTCAAGGCCCTGCAGTTGTACTGCTACCGGGTGGCCAGCGTGGTCGGCCTTCTCGCGGCCGAGATCTTCGGCTATCAGGACCGCCAGACGCTGAAGTATGCCCACGACCTCGGCATGGCCTTCCAGCTCACCAACATCATCCGCGACGTCGGCGAGGATGCGCGCCGCGGCCGCATCTACCTGCCGATCGAGGACCTGCAGCGCTTCAACGTGCCGGCCAAGGACATCCTCGAGGCGCGCTACTCGGATGCCTTCCGCGCCCTGATGGCCTTCCAGGCCGAGCGCGCCGAGCGCTTCTACGACCAGGCCTTCGCCCAATTGCCGGCCGTCGACCGCAAGGCGCAGCGGCCGGGGCTGGTAATGGCCGCCATCTATCGCACCCTGCTGCGCGAGATCGCCGCCGACGGCTTCATGGTGCTCGATCGCCGCACCTCGCTCACCCCGCTGCGCAAGGTGTGGCTGGCGGGCACGACCTGGTTCAAGGGCTGATGCGATGAGCGTGCCCGTCGTCGCGGTGATCGGTGCCGGCTACGCCGGGCTCGCCTGCGCGGTCGAGCTTGCGCGCGCCGGCGTGCACGTGACGGTGTTCGAACGCTCGCACACCCTCGGCGGGCGGGCGCGGGTGGTGCACAAGGAGCATCACCGCGGCATCGACAATGGCCAGCACATCCTGATCGGCGCCTACAGCGAGCTCACCCGCCTGCTGCGCCTCACCGGCTGCTCGCCCAAGCAGTTGCTGCACCTGCCGCTGACGCTGCACGTGCCGGGCCGGCTGCACCTGAAGGCTGCCGCCCTGCCCGCGCCCTTTCACCTCGCGCTCGGCCTGCTGCGTGCCAAGGGGCTTGATTGGGCCGACCGCCTGGCCATGCTGCGGCTGATGCGCTGGCTCAAGAAGCGCGCCTTTCGCGTCCCGCCCGACATGACGGTCACCGGGCTGTTGCGCGAGACCCGGCAGACGCCGGCCCTGGTGCAGCTGATCTGGGAGCCGCTGTGCGTCGCGGCGCTCAATACGCCCGCCGCCGATGCGGCGGCCCAGGTCTTCGCCAACGTGCTGCGCGACAGCCTTGCCGCCGGTGCGGCCGCGAGCGAGCTGCTGCTGCCGCGCGTCGACCTGTCCGAGCTGTTTCCGGTGCCGGCCGCGCGCTTCCTGGCCACCCGTCGCGGCCGGCTGCGCACCGGCAACGCCATCGAGGCGATCCGCCCGGTCGCTGGTGGCTACCGCCTGGAAGGCGATCCGGGCAGTCAGCCGTGGCCACAGGTCGTGGTGGCCACCGCCCCCTACCACGCCAGCGGCCTGCTCGCGAGCACGGGCGGCTGCGATCGTCTGGCGGCGCAGATCGACGCCCTCGAGCATGAGCCGATCGTGTCGGTCTATCTGGCCCTCGGCAAGGGCCTGCGCCTGCCCGAACCGATGATGGGACTCGTCAGCGACGGCGTCGCCAACCCGGCGCAGTGGGTCTTCGACCGCGGCCAGCTCGGCGGCACCGAGGGCTTGCTGAGTTGCGTGATCAGCGCCCATGGCGCGCACGAATCGCTGCCGCGCGACGAGCTCATCCTCGCCACCCACGCCCAGCTCGAGCGCCAGCTCGGCCGGCGGCTGCCGTCGCCCGAGTGGTCCCAGGTCATCGTCGAGAAGCGTGCCACCATCGCCTGCCGGCCCGGCATCCAGCGCCCGGGGAACCGCACGCCGCTGCGCGGTCTTTGGCTGGCGGGCGACTACATCGATTCGGACTATCCGGCCACGCTCGAATCCGCCGTGCGCTCGGGCGTGGCCTGCGCCAACGCCATCCTCGCCGAGCTCGGCCGCGCTGCGTAGGGCCACCGCATCCGACCCCCGCACGCCCGCCGCGCCAGCACAAGCCGCTCGGCCAAGAGACTGCGGGGGCGTTTGAATCAGCGCCCTGCCGTGCCGGCGCCGTGCTGCAGGTGGCGCCACACCGGGCTCAGCATCGCCGCGCCCAGGCGCTTGCTGCGGGCGCCGTCCCAGCCCACCTGCGCGTCGGGCAGGAGGGCGTTGTCCTTGAACGGCATCTCCAGCGTCAGCGACACGCAGCCGAAGCGATGCGCCACCCACTTGCTCGCCAGGGTCAGCAACTCCTCGCCGAAGCGCCCGGGCTGGTAGCCTTCGCGGGTCTGGAAATCGGCGCTCACTGCGGCGAAGGCCTCGATGAAGCGGGCCTGGGCGGCGGCGGCCTCGGCGCCGAAGCCCGGCACCTCCTCCGCGGTGGAGAAGAAGACGTAGGGCAGCGCCTCGTCGCCGTGGATGTCGAGGAACAGCCCACACCCGGTGCGCTCCATCCTTTCGCGCACCAGGAAGACCTCGGGGCTTGCCACGGGATCGGGCGTGCGCCATTCCCGGTTCAGGTTGCGTCCGGCGGCGTTGGTGCGCAGGTTGCCGCGCACCGCGCCGTCCGGATTCATGTTCGGCACGATGTAGAGCACGGCCTGTTCGCGGATGCTGCGGGCGACGGGATCGGCCTCGTCGAGCAGCCGTTCGAGCAGCCCCTCGATGAACCACTCGGCCATGGTCTCGCCCGGATGCTGGCGCGCGATGATCCACACCGGCACCCGTCCACGCCCGCTTTGGCCGACAACGACGAGATCAAGGTCGCGTCCTTCGACCGTGCTGCCCAGGTCGCACACCTGGACGAATGGCGACTGCGCCACACGGCCGATCAGGTCGAGGTGGCGTTCGTACGAATAGGGTTCGAAGTAGGCGTAGAAGATGCTGTCGTGCTCGGGCGTGTGCTCGACGATGAGCTCGCCGTTCTCGTAGCGGGTGCCGGCGAGGCGAAACCAGTGCTGGCGATCGTATGAAGCCACGCAGCGGTAGTCCGGCCAGCCGTCGGGATAGGCGGCGCTGGCGGCGTTCTCGAACACCATGCGCACCGGCGTGCCCGCGGCGCCCTGCAGGCGAAAATGAAACCACTGGTGGAAGTCGGCCGCGTTGTCACTGCGCAGGCGCAGACGAATGGCTTGCGGGTCGTCGAGGCTGAGCACCTCGATCGCGCCGGCATCGAAGCTCGAGCTGATCTTCATGCATGTCCTTGCTGGTGTGGCGTGCCCCGCCCGTCGGGGGCACGCATATCGGGCTCAGCCTTCGCGGCGGCGGAACACGGGCCGATCGACGTCCGATGCGTCGGCGGCAAAGGCGTAGCCCTCGCTGTCGAAGTGCTCTAGGCCCTCGACGGTGTCGATCCGGTTGCGGATCACGAAACGGCTCATCAGGCCGCGCGCCCGCTTGGCGTAGAAGCTGATGATTTTGTAGCGCCCACCCTTCCAGTCCTCGAACACCGGCGTGACCAGCCGCGCTCTGAGCTTCTTCGGCTTCACCGACTTGAAGTACTCGTCCGAGGCCAGGTTGAGCAGCACACGCCCATGCCCCGCTGCCTCCTCGGCGTCGAGCAGGCGATTGAGTTCGTCGGTGATGCGTTCGCCCCAGAACTCGTAGAGGTTCTTGCCGCGCGCCGTGGCCAGGCGCGTGCCCATCTCGAGGCGGTAAGCCTGCATGAGGTCGAGCGGGCGCAGCACGCCGTACAGCCCCGACAGGATGCGCAGGTGGTCCTGCGCCCACGCCAGCTCGTCCTCCGACAGGCTGGGGGCATCCAGCCCTTCATAGACGTCGCCGTTGAAGGCGAGCACGGCCTGCTTGGCGTTATCCGGCGAGAAAGGGCGCGACCAGCTCGCGTAGCGGGCGACGTTGAGGCTGGCAAGCGGATCGGACAGCGACATCAGCTCGGCGATCTCGGCGGGCGAACGCTGACGCAGCACCTCGATGAGCGCTTCGGAGTGGTCGAGGAAATCGGGCTGGGTGTGACGGGTGGTCGTCGGCGGCGTCTCGTAGTCGAGCGCCTTGGCGGGAGAGATGACAAGGATCATGGCGTGGGTCGGTCATGGCGGGCCCTGTGCCCGGAGCAGCCGCGATGGTAACGCGAATCGGCTTCCGAATCGCCCATGGGGGCGATGCGCGCGCTCAATCGCGCCGCATACCCCGCCTCGGGCTGGAACCGCACAGGCGCGGCCTACATCACCTCGAGCAGACGGGCGGAGAGCTCGTCGGCGCGCTTGCGGCCGATGCGCGACTCGCTGACCGATTGCAGCCATTCGTCGAACAGGGCGCGCAGCTCCTCGGCCCGCTGCGAGGCGTGGATGCGCTTGACGAGGTCGAGCTTGGCGTAGGGGCCATTGAAGGTGCGCAGGGTGTTCATCATGAAGTCGCGTGCCACCTGCAGGTCCCTGCCCTGTCCGCCGGGCGGGACGAAAGCTGCGCTCGCGCTGGCCGCTGCGTCGGACTCGCGCTGCGCGCCCTGCTCCGTCGCCTCGATGTAGCCGCTGTCGATCAGGGTCTGCAAGCTGAGCTGCGCGTGTTCGTCGCCCGACAGGGCGCGCAGCTCCGCCGCGCCCCGCTCGCCATCGACCAGGATCAGCAGGCGGCGCGCCCGCGCGCCGAGCGCGCCGCTGCGGGTAGAAATCTCCTGCTGCCCCGCCGGGGTCTTGCGGTAGGCCGTCATGGGTCTGTGTCTCCTCGCCGAGGATGCGGCCTTGTGGCCGTCTGTGATGCGCTCGCGCCGAGTGCGCGGGCATGTCGCAAGCATCGAATCCAGGGCCGCCGGCGTCAACACGCCACGGTGTCGGTGACGTGAAGGATTTAACGCAGGCCGCGCTGGCGGCGCTGTTCGAACAGGCAGACGGCGACCGCCGCACCGACGTTGAGTGATTCGACGCCAGCCGCCATGGGAATCGTCACGCACCGATCGGCCGCGGCGAGGAGCGCCGGCGACAGGCCCTGCCCTTCGGCGCCGAACAGCCAGGCCACCGGGCCCTGCAGGTCGAGCGCGTAAAGTGGGCCGGTGTCATCCGCCAGCGCGGTGGCGACTCGGCAGCCCGGATAGCCCGCCAGGCGCGTGCAGGCATCGACGCGCTCCTCGATATGGAGCACGAAATGCGCGCCCATGCCCGCGCGCAGCACGCGGGGTGCCCACGCCTGGGCACAGCCCTCCGTGAGCAGCACATCGCGCAGCCCGGCGGCGGCGGCCGTGCGCAGGATGTTGCCCAGATTGCCGGGATCCTGCACCCCATCGAGCACCAGGACATCGGCTTCGAGCGCGCGAGGCGGCGCCATCGACGGCAACTCGATGAGTGCCACCAGACCGGACGGTGTATCGACCGGGCTGATGTGGGCAAACAGCGCATCGGATAGCAACACCTGCTCGACGGCTGCCGGTGCGTGCTGCAGCAGGCGCTGATGCTCGGGCCGTCGAAGTCCGCTGTCGGACACGAACAGCGCCTTGAGCGGCCATTCGAGGTCGAGCGCCGCCTCGATCAGGTGAGCGCCATCGAGCAAGGTCTCGTTGTGCTTGCGCCGATCGCGGGCGGATTCAGCGAGTGCGTGCAGGCGCTTGAGCGTCGCGTTGTCGCGCGAGCGGATCTCCCTCATCGCAGCCTCAAGCGGTCGGGGCGCGGCCGAGCAGCTTGCGTACCGGGGCGAAGCTGCGGCGGTAGAAATCGGCGACGCCGTGGCGCTGCAAGGCAGCCAGATGCGCGGCAGTGGGATAGCCCTTGTGCGCCGCCAGGCCATAGTGCGGCCAGGCCGCGTCGAGCACGCGCATCGCTTCGTCGCGCGCCGTCTTGGCCAGGATCGAGGCCGCGGAGATCGCCGGCTCGCTGGCATCGCCCTTGATGATCGCGCGCGCCGGATAGGGCAGCGCGGGGCAGCGGTTGCCGTCCACCAGCACCAGGCCGGGTGCGGTCGGCAGCGCCATCACCGCGCGCTGCATGGCGAGCATGGTCGCGTGCAGGATATTGAGGCGATCGATCTCCTCCACGCTGGCCTCGGCCACCGCCCAGGCCAGCGCGCGCTCACGGATCAGCGGGGCAAGGCGGTCGCGTGCCGCCTCGCTCAGCTTCTTGGAATCGTTGAGGCCGGGGATGGGACGCTGCGGATCGAGAACCACGGCGGCCGCCATCACCGGGCCGCACAAGGGGCCACGTCCCGCCTCGTCGACGCCGCACGCCCGCGCCTCTGCGTCGCGCTGCGCCGCGAACAGGTCTGGGGTCATGCCGCGTGTCCGCGCAGGTAGGGGAGGATGGCCTCGGCCGCCTTGGCCGCGGTGTCCTGGCGCAGCGTCAGATGCAGCTCGGTGAAGCGCGCCTCGAGCGCCGCCCGGCGCTCGCCGTCCTGCAACCAGTCCTCGATCGCGTCCGCCAGGCGCTCGGGATTGGCGTCGTCCTGCAGCAGTTCGGGCACGATGCCCTGGTTGCACAGAATGTTGGGCAACCCCACCCAGGGCAGATAGGCCATGTGCTTCATCAGCCGGTACTGCCACTTGCCGATGCGGTAGGTGATGACCATCGGCCGCTTGAGCAGCGCCGCTTCCAGGCTTGCCGTGCCGCTCGCCACCAGCACCACGTCGGCCGCCGTCATGGCGTCGACCGCATGACCGAACAGCATGCGGATCGGCAGCTCGGTGGCCTCGTTGCGGTACAGCGCCTCCTCGAACAGCAGGCGCGTCTCGCGCGTCGCAAGCGGCACGATGAAGCGCAGCTGCGGATTGCGCTCGAGCAGGCAGCGTGCGGTGGCGATGTAGGTGTCGGCCAGATTGCGCACTTCGGACTGACGACTGCCCGGCAACAAGGCCACGATCGGCCAGTCGGCACCCAGCTCGAGCCGTTCGCGCGCGTCGCTGCGATCGGGGTGGAGCGGAAAGACGTCGGCGAGCGGGTGACCGACGTAGCTCACCGGCACGCCCGCGCGCTGGTACAGTTCGGGCTCGAAGGGAAACAGGCACAGCATGCGGGACACCGAGCGCGCGATGCGCTTGATGCGACCACCGCGCCAGGCCCAGATCGACGGGCTGACGAAGTGGATGGCGGGCATGCCCGCCTCCTTGACCTTGCCCTCGAGCCACAGGTTGAAATCGGGGGCGTCGACGCCGATGAAGGCGGCCGGCCGTTCGCGCCGGATCTGGCCGAGCAGCTCGCGGCGAACACCGGATAGCTCGCGATAGCGCTTGAGGGCGTCGACATAGCCATGCACCGCCAGCAGCTCGCACGGCCAGCGCACCTCGAAACCCTCGGCCTGCATCTTGGGCCCGCCGATGCCGAAGAACTCCGCATCGGGCAGGTGCTGGCGCAGGGCGCGGATGAGGTGGCTGGCGAGCAGGTCGCCGGAAGCTTCGCCGGCGACCATGGCGATACGGACCGTCATTGCCTCGTCAAGCCCTCAGCGCACGAGGCCGCGACCCGAGGCGGCAATGAAATCGGAGAACAGGGCGACCTCGGCATGCTCGCCGGCAATTTCGGCAACGCGCTGGCGGGCTTCGTCGAGCGACAGCCCCGAGCGGTACAGCGCGCGGTAGGCGCGCTTGATGGCGGCAATGCCCGCGGCCGAATAACCGCGCCGCTTGAGGCCCTCGCTGTTGATGCCGTGCGGCTTGGCCGGATTGCCGGCGACGGTCACGAAGGGCGGCAGATCCTGCAGCAGCACCGTACCGACCCCGCAAAAGCTGTGCGCACCGACGCGACAGAATTGATGCACGCCGGTGAAACCGCCCAGGATGGCCCAGTCCCCCACATGGACGTGGCCCGCCAGGGTGGCGTTGTTGGCGAAGATCGTGTGGTTGCCCACCACGCAGTCATGGGCGACATGGACGTAGGCCATGATCCAGTTGTCGTTGCCGACACGGGTGACGTGCGCGTCCTGGCTGGTGCCGACGTTGAACGAGCAGAACTCGCGGATCGTGTTGCGATCGCCGATCTCCAGCCGCGTGGGCTCGTCGTCGTACTTCTTGTCCTGCGGGCTGGCGCCGATCGAGCAGAACTGGAAGATCTCGTTGTCGCGTCCGATGCGGGTATGGCCTTCGACCACGACGTGCGGCCCGATGCGCGTACCCTCGCCGATCTCGACATGCTCGCCGATGATCGAGTAGGCACCAACGCTGACGTTGGCGCCGAGCCTGGCGCCGGAGTGAACGATGGCGGTCGGATGGATCATAGCGTCTTGATCGCGCACATCAGTTCGGCCTCGGCGGCGAGCTCGCCGTCCACGCTGGCCGTCGTCTTGTACTTGTAGATGTTGCGCTTGCTGTGGGTGATCTCGACGTCGAAGATCAGCTGGTCGCCCGGCACCACCGGGCGCTTGAAGCGCGCCTTGTCGATGCCGGCGAAGTACACCACCGAGTTGTCGTCCGGCTTGACGTTGCTGCTCTTGAACGAAAGCAGCGCGGCGGCCTGCGCCATCGCCTCGATGATCAGCACGCCGGGCATCACCGGATGATGAGGAAAGTGCCCCGGGAAGAAGGGCTCGTTCATGGTCACGTTCTTGAGCGCACGCGCACGCACGCCGGGTTCCATCTCCAGCACCCGGTCCACGAGCAGGAAGGGGTAGCGATGCGGGAGGTACTGCAGGATTTCCTTGATGTCCATGATGTTTCAGCCCGGAGTGCGGTCCTGGGGACCGTCATTGTCTTGTTCGAGTTGGCGGACGCGTTTGGCGAGCGCGTCCAGGTGGCGCAGGTGGGCGAAGTTCTTCACCCAGTCGGCGTGGCTCTGCAGGGGCAGATTGCTGGTGTAGACGCCTGGCTTGGGAATCGACTTGGCGACCAGGGTCCATGCCGACACCACCACGTCGTCGGCAATGGTGAGGTGGCCCGAGATCCCGGCCTGGCCGCCGATCATGCAGCGCGCGCCAATCTGGGCGCTGCCGGCCACTCCGGCGCAGCCGGCCATGATCGTGTGCTCGCCGATGCGGACGTTGTGGGCGATCTGGATCAGGTTGTCGAGCTTGACGCCGTCGCCGATCACGGTGTCGTCGAGCGCGCCGCGATCGATCGTGGTATTGGCGCCGATCTCGACCTCGTTACCGATCAGTACGCGGCCCGTCTGCGGGATCTTGACCCAGGCACCGGACTTCTCACGCGCAAAGCCGAAACCGTCGGCACCAATTACCACACCCGAATGGAAGATGCAGTCGTCTCCGATCACGCAGTCGTGATAGATCGTGACGTTGGCGGCAAGGCGCGTGCCGCGGCCGATGCGCGTACCGCGGCCGACGTGACAGTTCGGTCCGATCACCACCTCCTCGCCCAGCACCACGCCCTCCTCGACCGACGCACCCGGACCGATCTGCACGCTCGCGGGAACCGCGCAGGCGACGGCAGCGAGCCGATGCACGCCCGGCTGCACGGCCGGCGGCGGGCTGAACAGCTGCGCCACGCGCGCGAAGTACAGGTAGGGGTCGGAGGTGAGGATGAGGGCGCGGTCGGCGAGCTGATCACGCACGTCCGGCGCGACGATGAGCGCGCTCGCCGCGCAGCACTTCACCTGGGAGAGGTACTTGCGGTTGGCCAGGAAGGCGAGCTCGCCCTCGCCCGCCTTCTCGAGGGTGGCGACGCGCGAGACCGCGATGGTGCCGTCGCCATGGAGTTCGCCGCCTAGGCGATCGACCAGTTCTTGCAGTCGGAACATGCGCGCCGCGCGGACTTACTTGGCGTCGGACAGGGCCTTGATGACCTTGTCGGTGATGTCGATGCTCGGGCTGGCGTAGACCGCCTCCTGGAAGATGATGTCGAACTTCTCGCTTTCCGCGATCTGCTTCACCGAGCGGTTGGCCTTGTCCAGCACCGAAGCGAGCTCCTCGTTGCGACGCTGGTTGAGGTCCTCGCGGAACTCACGCTGCTTTCGCTGGAAATCACGGTTCAGGTCGTTCAGCGCGCGCTCCTTGGTGCGACGATCGTTCTCGCCCATGGTGGTCGCGTTGCGTTCGAGGTCATCCTGCATCGACTTGAGATCGCGCGCCATGCGCTGCAATTCCTGGTCGCGCTTCTCGAACTCCTTCTCCAGGCGCTGCTGGGCCCGAACAGCGGGTGCCGCCTCGCGCATCACGCGGTCGGAGTTGACGAAGCCGATCTTGGTCTCGGCGATGGCGCCCTGCGCGATGCCGAGCAGCGCCGCCGCAACCAGGGTAAGGGTACTGACTTTCACTTATGCCTCCGGATGAAACTCGATCGCCGACAGCTTAGAACACGCTGCCAAGCTGGAACTGGAACCGCTGGATCTCGTCATTCTCTTCCTTCTTGAGCGGGTGGCCGAAGCTGAACTTCAGCGGCCCGATCGGCGAACTCCACGAGAACGCCAGGCCGGTACTGTAGCGCAGGTCGCTGAAGCGCACGCTTTGTGCCACGAAATTGTCGCTGCCGAGGGGCTGTTCGTCCTCACCCCATACATAACCGGCATCGAAGAAGGCCGAGATTCGGAAGGAGCGATCCTGACCCGCTCCCGGCATCGGGAAGTAGAACTCCGCATTGCCGACCGCCTTGCGCGTACCGCCGGTCGAGGTCACGTCGCCATCGGTGTCCCGGAACTTGGGACCGATTGAGCCCTGGTCGAAGCCGCGCACCGAGCCAATGCCGCCGACGTAATAGTTCTTGTAGAAGGGTACATCCTTCCCGCCAAAACCCTTGGCGTAACCGACGTCGGCGTTGAGCATCAGGGCGTAGTCGCGCCCAATCGGGAACCAGTGCTGATACTGGTAGCCGATCTTGCCATAGCGCAGGTCGCCGACCGGCACCGTGACCTCGCCGTACAGGCGCTGGAAGCTGCCTGCACGCGGGTAGATAAAACTGTCCCGGCTGTCACGCGACCAACCGATGGTCGCCAACAGGCTGCTGACGGTCACCTCGCCAATGCCGTCGGGATTGTTGCAGCCGCCGTAATCGCGGCAGAAGTCCTTGTAGAGCTTCGGGCTCAGCGAATACGTCGTGATCTCGGTCTGGTCCGCGGTGAGGCCGAAATTGATCTGGTCGTCCTCCGCAATCGGCCAGCCCAGGCGGATACCAGCGCCGGTGGACACCGTCTTGTACGGCGACACCGAATCCAGTTCGTCGGCATCGTAGGTGCGGTGGTACAGGTCCCAGCCCAGGCTCACCCCATCGACCGTGTAATACGGATTTGTGAAGGACAGCGCCAGGGTGCGGCTCGACTGGCTGGTATTGAGGCCCAGGGTCAGCGCGTTGCCGCTGCCAAACAGGTTCTGCTGCGCGATCGAGGCCGACAGCACGATGTTCTCGGCGCTGGAGAAGCCCGCACCCAGCATCAGGTTGCCGGTCGGGCGCTCCTTGACGGTGAAGTTGACGTCGACCTGGTCGGTCGTCCCCGGCACGGCGGGCGTCTCGACATTGACCTCGTCGAAGAAGCCCAGGCGGTCGATACGCGTGCGCGAGCGGTTGATCGCGGACGCGTCGTACCAGCCGCCTTCCATCTGCCGCATCTCGCGCCGCACGACCTCGTCGCGGGTCTTGGTGTTGCCGCCGACGTTGATGCGACGCACGTACACACGGCGCCCCGGATCGACAAACACGGTGAAGGCGACTTCGCGCTTTGCCTTGTCGACCTCGGGCGCGGCATTGACGTTGGCAAAAGCATAGCCCTCGTTACCGAGGCGGTCGGTGATCGCCTTGGTGGTTTCAGTCAGCTGCTCGCGCGAGAAGGTGTCGCCCGGGCGGATCTTCGTCAGCGCGAGATATTCGGACTCGGGGATGATCAGGTCGCCGGTGAAGCGCACGCCGCTGACGGTGTACTTTTCGCCCTCGGTGATATTGACCGTGATGTAGATGTCCTGCTTGTCGGGCGTGATCGAGACCTGGGTCGAGTCGATGTTGAAATCGAGATAGCCCTGGTTCAGGTAGAAGGAGCGCAGGGTCTCGAGGTCGGCCGCAAGCTTCTGGCGGGAATACTGGTCGTTCTTGGTGTACCAGGTGAGCCAGCCCGGCGTGGTGAGCTGCATCTGGTCGAGCAGATCCTTGGCCTTGAAGGCGTTGGCGCCGACGATGCTGATCTGGCGGATCTTGGCGACGCTGCCCTCCTCCACCGCAAAGTTGATGCCGACGCGGTTGCGCTCGAGCGGCGTCACTGTGGTGGTGATGGTGGCGGCGTACTTGCCCCGCGACAGGTACTGGCGCTTGAGCTCCTGCTCTGCGCGCTCGAGCAGTGCGCGGTCGAAGATGCGGGACTCGGCGAGACCCACCTCGCGCAGGCCCGCCTTCAGCGCGTCCTTGTCGAATTCCTTCACGCCCACAAAAGCGATGTCCGCGATCGCCGGGCGTTCATCGACCAAGACCACGATGACCTCACCTTCGGTCTCGATGCGCACGTCGCTGAAGAACCCAGTGGCAAAAAGCGCCCGGATGGCCTCAGCGGCTTGTTCCTCGGTAAAGCGTTCTCCCACGCGGACCGGCAGGTAGTTGAAGACCGTGCCCGCCTCGGTGCGCTGGATGCCCTCCACCCGGATGTCCTGAACCACGAAGGGGTCGAACGCAAAAGCCGGGGCAGCGGCAAAGAGGGCCATGATGAGCCCGGGCAGGAGCTTGCGATTCATGCGGGATTTCAGCCGGAAATGAGACGATTGATGTCGTTGTAGAAGGCGAATGCCATCAGCATTACAAGGAGGACGAGGCCGATCTGCTGACCGATCTCCATGACGCGCTCCGGAATCGGACCGCCCTTGATGATTTCGACGGTATAGTACAACAAGTGTCCACCATCCAGAACCGGGATGGGGAGCAGGTTCAGGACCCCCAGACTGATGCTGATGAGGGCCACGAACTTGAGGTAATGACTGAGTCCGAGTTGGGCGGTCTGGCCCGCGTAGTCGGCGATGGTGACCGGCCCGGACAGGTTCTTCCACGACACTTCGCCGGTGAACATGCGGCCGATCATCTTCAGGCTCAGCACGCTCGTCTCCCAGGTCTGGCGCACCGCCTTCACCAGGCCCTCGACCGGCCCATAGCGGACCTCGGCAAACATCGACAGCCCGCCCGGCGCGGGTTCGGCCACGCCGACACCGATGCGACCGACGCGCTCACCGTTCTCGCTTGCCTCATCGGGCGTGACGAAAAGCTCCATGACGCTGCCTTCACGCGCGATCTCGAAGCGCAGCATTCTTCCGGGCGCTTCGCGCACCGTCTGCACCAGCTCTGTCCAGGCCTCGATCGGCGTCGCCTCGATCGCGACCACCTCGTCGCCCGATCGCATGCCCGCGCGCTCGGCCGGCCCGCCTTCGACCAGGCGTCCGATGATGGCAGGGATTGCCGGGCGCCAGGGCTTGAGCCCGATGCGTGCGATCAGGTCGGTCCCGGCCTCGTCGATCGGCACGCCTTTCAGGTCGAGCCGACGAAAGGCCTCGACCTCCTCCAGCGTGCGCACCTTGAGCATCACCTCGCGATTGTCGAGCGCGTGCTGGAGCAGGACCCAGCGCAGGTCCTGCCAGCTTCGCACCGGCTCCTCATCCACCGCCACCACGAGGTCACCGTCGCGCACGCCCGCTGCCTCGGCGATCGCCGGCGTTTCCGACAGCGCAACGCGCGGACGCAACTCGTCCGTGCCGGCGACGAACAGCCCCCAATACACCACGATCGCGAGCAGGAAGTTGGCCAGCGGCCCGGCCGCGACGATCGCGAAACGCCGATACACGCTCTGACGGTTGAAGCTGCGATGCAGCTCGGCGGGCGCGACCGGTCCCTCGCGCTCGTCGAGCATCTTCACGTAGCCACCGAGTGGGAAGGCGGCCAACGACCATTCGGTGGCGTCACGTCCGGCCCGTCGGGTGCACAAAGGCTTGCCGAAGCCGATCGAAAACCGCAGCACCTTGACACCGCACCAGCGCGCGACCAGGTAATGCCCCATCTCGTGCACCAGAATCAGCACACCGAGGGCCAGCGCAAAAGGAACGAGGTAGTTCAGCAGATTCATCAGACAGCCTGTCGGTTGCAGATCTCGCCGCGCGCCCAATCGCGGGCACGGGCGTCAGCGGTTAGCACCGCCTCCAGCGAATCGACCGCGAGGCAGTGGCTACGTTCCAGGCAAGCCTCGATCACACGCGCGATGTCGAGAAAGCCAATGCGTCGATCGAGGAAGGCAGCGACCGCCTCCTCGTTGGCGGCGTTGAGCACCGCCGGTGCCGCCCCGCCGCTGCGCAAGGCCTCGAACGCCAGACGCAGACAGGGGAAGCGCGTGAAGTCGGGGCGCTCGAAGTCGAGTCGCGCGATCTCGAACAGGTCGAGTGGACGTACGCCTGCGTCGATGCGTTCAGGCCAGGCCATCGCATGGGCGATCGGCGTGCGCATGTCGGGATTGCCGAGCTGGGCGATGACCGAGCCGTCAGCGTATTCGACCATAGAGTGGATCACGCTCTGACGATGGACGACGACCTCGATCATGTCGACCGGCGCACCGAACAGCCAGTGCGCCTCGATCACCTCCAAGCCCTTGTTCATCATGGTCGCCGAATCGACCGAGATCTTGCGCCCCATCACCCAGTTGGGATGGGCGCAGGCCTGATCGGGCGTCACCTGCGCAAGGCTGTCGAGCGGACGCTCGCGGAACGGGCCGCCCGAAGCGGTCAGCAGCACGCGGCGCACGCCTGCCCCCTGCGGGTCGCGCGCGTAGCCCTGCGGCAGGGCCTGAAACACGGCGTTGTGCTCACTGTCGATCGGCAACAGACGAGCGCCGCTGTCCGCCACCGCGTTCATGAACAGCTGGCCCGACAGCACCAGCGCTTCCTTGTTGGCTAACAGCACCTTCTTGCCGGCACGCGCAGCGGCCAGCGTCGGGCGCAGGCCTGCGGCGCCAACGATCGCAGCCATCACCATATGAACCTCGGGTGCGGCGGCGACCTGCTCGAGCGCCGCCGCACCGCTCAGCACCTCGGTCGTGCTGCCCGCGGCACGCAGTCCTGCCGCAAGCTGCGTGGCGGCTGCGCTGCTGCCCATCACCGCATAGCGTGGCGAGAACTGCAGGCACTGCGCAAGCAGCTTGTCGTGCTGGCTGTGGGCGCTGAGGGCGAAGACCTCGAAGCGTTCGGGATGGCGGGCGACCACGTCGAGCGTGCTCTGACCGATGGAGCCGGTGGCGCCGAGTACGGTGATGCGCTGCAATACGGTTTCAGCCATGAAGGATGCGTTCCTGGTCGGGAGTCGTGCCGAGCGGCCGGCAGGAATCAGTGTGCGAGCAGGACCGAGGCGAGCGCGACGATCGGCAAAGTGGAGGTCAGGCTGTCGATCCGATCGAGGATGCCGCCGTGTCCGGGCAGGATGTTGCCACTGTCCTTGATGCCGGCCTGGCGCTTGAGCAAGGATTCAAAAAGGTCGCCGATGATGCTGATCGCGGTCCACGCCACCAGCGCCAGCCCGATCACCAGCGCTCCGCCGGCCTGACTGGCGCCGAGCCAGACGAGCACGCCAATGCCGTAGAGCAGCACGGCTGCCACGGCCCCCATCGCCCCCTCCCAGGTCTTGCCGGGACTGATGCCGGGGGCGAGCTTGTGCCGACCAAAGGCGCGACCGGAAAAATAGGCCGCGATGTCGGCGACCCAGACCACCGCCATCGTGCCGAGCAGGATCCAAGGGCCCACCGTGCGCAGGTGGGCGAGCGCGAGCGCGGTCGGGATCAGCACGATGAAGCCGACCAGCGAGGCCAGCATCGGGCTGCGCAGCGTCCACTTGCGCGCCAGCCAGGCCGGCACGATGAGGATCCAGAACAGCGCGCTGATCGCGTACAGCGGCAGCAGCAGGGGTGTGCCCGCCAGCGAGCCGCTGCCGAGGCCGGCGAGGTAGCCGAGCATCAGGCAGGAAAGCGCAAAGACCACGGCAGTGGACATGCGCAGCGGGCGCTCGAAGCGCGCCAGCCCGCCCCACTCCCAGGCTGCGACGCCGCACAGCGCCGCGCAGATCACGAGCCAGGCGAGCGGCGGCAACAGGAAGACTGCACCGAGCAGTCCGGCAAGAAGCAGGACGGCGGTGATGACCCGGTCCTTAAGCATTCGGTCCTTCGGCCTCGACGGCAGCTTTCAGTTGTTCGCTGGTGCGGCCGAAGCGGCGCTCACGGCCGTGGTAGGAACGGATTGCCTCGTCGAGTGCGGCTGCATCGAAGTCGGGCCACAGCGTGTCGGTGAAGTACAGCTCGGTGTAGGCGAGTTGCCAGAGCAGGAAATTGCTGATGCGCTTCTCGCCCCCGGTGCGGATGAAGAGGTCGGGCTCAGGGGCGTAAGACATTGACATCTCGGCGGCAAGCTCATCCTCGCTGAAGCCGTCGCGGCGTTCGGGATGCCGGGCCATCAGGCGCGACATCGCGTTCAGGATGTCCCAGCGTCCACCGTAGTTGGCCGCCACCGTGAGGTGAAAGCGCGTGTTGGCGGCGGTCAGGGACTCGGCCTCGCGGATGATGGAGACCAGCTGCGCGTCGAAACGCGACAGGTCGCCGATGACGCGAAAACGGATGCCGTTCTCGTGCAGTCGTGCGACCTCCTTCTGCAGCGACTTGAGGAACAGCTGCATCAGGAAGGACACCTCGTCGGCGGGCCGGCGCCAGTTCTCGGAGCTGAAGGCGAACACGGTGAGATACTCCACGCCGCGCTCGATGCAGCCGCGAATCACCGCCCGCAGGGCCTCCACGCCGCGGCTGTGCCCCGCGACGCGGGGCATCAGGCGTTTGCGGGCCCAGCGTCCATTGCCGTCCATGATGACGGCGATATGACGCGGCACCGACGTCACCTCGGGAATATCCCGGGTGGAGCTCTTGAACCGTCCACCGGCCATGATCCGCCTCCTGTTCTTCTCTGCTGCGAACAGCCGATCCAGGCCGGATCAGATCTGCATCAGTTCCTGTTCTTTCTGCGCAAGCAGCTTGTCGATCTCACTGACGTAGCGGTCGGTGAGCTTCTGGATGTCGTCCTCGCCGCGTCGCTCGTCGTCCTCCGAGATCAGCTTGTCCTTGACCGCATCCTTGAGCTGCTGATTGGCGTCTCGACGCAGGTTGCGGATCGCGATCTTGGCGTTCTCGCCCTCGTGGCGCACGACCTTGGTGAGGTCACGGCGACGCTCCTCGGTGAGCGCCGGCATCGGCACGCGCAGTAGCTCGCCCATGTTGGCCGGATTGAGGCCAAGGTCGCTGTCACGGATGGCCCGCTCGACCTTGCCGAGCATCGGCTTTTCCCAGGTCTGCACGCCGATCGTGCGAGCATCGATCAGCGTGATGTTCGCGACCTGGTTCACCGGCACCATGGAACCGTAGTACTCGACCATGACGTGATCGAGCAGACCGGTATGGGCACGGCCGGTGCGCACCTTGGCGAGGTCGGCCTTGAGGGCCTCGACCGACTTCTGCATCTTGGTCTCGGCGTTCTTCTTGAGTTCGGCAATCATACGCGCATTCTCCAGTGTTCAGGAATGGACCAGCGTGCCTTCGTCCTCGCCCATCACCACGCGCTTGAGCGCGCCGGGCTTGAAGATCGAGAACACGTTGATCGGCAGTTTCTGGTCACGACACAGCGCAAACGCGGTGGAGTCGAGCACGGCCAGGTTGCGACCGATGGCTTCGTCGAAGCTGATGCGGTGATAACGCTGCGCGCTCGGATCCTTCTTCGGGTCGGCAGTATAGACGCCGTCCACCTTGGTCGCCTTGAGCACGATCTGCGCACCGATCTCGGAACCACGTAGCGCCGCCGCGGTGTCGGTGGTGAAGAACGGGTTGCCGGTACCGGCGGCGAAGATGACGACGCGCCCCTCTTCGAGGTGGCGGATCGCGCGACCACGGATGTAGGGCTCGACCACCTGATCGATGCGCAGTGCCGACTGCACGCGCGCCTGGACGTCCATGCGGCGCATCGCGTCGGCCAGCGCCATCGCGTTCATCACCGTGGCCAGCATGCCCATGTAGTCGGCGGTGGCGCGGTCCATGCCGGAAGCCGCGCCCTTCATGCCACGGAAGATGTTGCCGCCGCCGATCACCACACCCACCTGAACGCCGAGTCGGCTGACCTCGGCAATCTCGGACACGATGCGGGTCACCACGTCCTCGTTGATGCCATAGGCGTCGTCGCCCATCAGGGCTTCGCCGGAGAGCTTCAGCAGGATGCGCTTGTAGGCGGCGGTCACGATCTTCCCCTTACTTCTTGGCGGCAGCCGCAGCCTGTTCGGCCACTTCGGCAGCGAAGTCGGTGACCTTCTTCTCGATGCCCTCGCCAACGATGAACAGCACGAAGCTGGCCACCGACGCGCCCTTGGCCTTGAGCAGCTGCTCGATCGTCTGCTTGCCGTCCTCGGCCTTGACGAAGACCTGGCCGAGCAGGGTCACTTCCTTGAGGAACTTCTGCACCGTGCCTTCGGCGATCTTGTCGAGCATGGCGTCCGGCTTGCCGGCCTCGCGTGCCTTCTCGATGGCGATGCGACGCTCGGCGTCGATCAGTTCCTGGGCCACGCCGCTGGCGTCGAGCGACTTCGGCTTGGAGGCCGCGATGTGCATCGCCAGATCCTTGGCAAGCTGCTCGTCGCCGCCGACCAGATCGACCAGCACGCCGATCTTGGCACCGGCGTGCACGTAGCTCGCGACCTGACCCTTCGCCTCGATGCGGGCGAAACGGCGGATGCTCATGTTCTCGCCGATCTTGCCCACCAGTGCGGTGCGGATCGCCTCGACGCTCTGGCCGCCGATCTCGAGTGCGGACAGCGCGGCGACGTCGGCCGGGTTCTTCTGCGCGATGAGTTCGGCGAGCTGGGCGGCGAGGCCGATGAAGTCGTCGTTCTTGGCGACGAAGTCGGTTTCGCAGTTGAGCTCGACCATCGCGGCGAGCTTGCCGTCGGCCGACAGGAAGGTGCCGACGATGCCTTCCGCGGTGACGCGTGCGGCGGCCTTGGAGGCCTTGTTGCCGAGCTTGACGCGCAGGATCTCTTCGGCCTTGTCCATGTCGCCGGCCGCTTCGGTCAGCGCCTTCTTGCATTCCATCATCGGCGCGTCGGTCTTCTCGCGCAGTTCCTTGACCATGCTCGCGGTGATTTCCGCCATGCTAGCTCCTGAATGTTCCCGTTGGATGTTCGGTATCGGACCGCAGTCGCGGCACATGGTGCGCGACGCTGCGATCCGAGGATGTCTGTTGCAGAGTGCAAAAGGGGCCTCGCGGGCCCCGTATTCTGCGGATCAGGCCTGTTCCTGCGTGCCGTCTTCCTCGACCTCGACGAACTCGTCGCCGCCGGCATCGACGATTTCCTGCAACACCTGGCTGCGGCCCTGCAGCACGGCGTCGGCCACGCCACGGGCGTACAGGCGGATGGCGCGCGAGGAGTCATCGTTACCCGGGATCACATAGTCCACACCTTCGGGTGAGTGGTTGGTATCGACCACGGCGACGACCGGGATACCGAGCTTCTGCGCTTCGGTGATGGCGATCTTGTGGTAGCCGACATCGATCACGAACAGCGCATCGGGCAGGCCGCCCATGTCCTTGATGCCGCCGATCGACTTCTGCAGCTTGTCCAGTTCGCGGCGCACGGTCAGCGCTTCGCGCTTGGACAGGCGCTCGACCGAGCCGTCCTCCATCATCGCCTCGACTTCCTTCAAGCGCTTGATGGACTGCTTGACGGTCTTGAAGTTGGTCAGCATGCCGCCGAGCCAGCGCTCATCGACGTAGGGCATGCCGGCGCGCTGCGCTTCCTCGGCGATGATCTCGCGCGCCTGGCGCTTGGTGCTGACGAACATGATGTTGCCGCGGTTGGCGGCGAGCTTGCGCACGAAGTCGATGGCTTCGTTGTACTTCGCCATCGTCTTCTCGAGGTTGACGATGTGGATCTTGTTGCGCTGGCCGAAGATGTAGGGGGCCATGCGCGGATTCCAGAAGCGGGTCTGGTGGCCGAAGTGAACGCCGGCTTCCAGCATCTGACGCATTGTGACGGACATTTGGAACTCCAAACTGATCAAAGGGTTATACCTCCGCCCTGCAGATGCGCCCCGTTCCACCGACCTCCATCGCGGAGCGGGATCGAAGCACAACCACGCCACCCTGACGGCCGACACCCCCGAATTTCGAGGCTTGCGTCGACACCATCCCGGCGGACCCTTTACTGCAGGACGTGCGGATTTTGCCTGCCAAGACAGACAAGCCGGCGATATTAGCATGCGTCATCGTGCTTTCTCAAGGCTCGCAATGCGTCCAGGTTTGCCCGCCAGGGGCGCTTGCGATAGCCTTGAGGCCTTTCCCAGCCCCCGCGCCCAACAAAAGACAATGAGCATCATCATCAAGACCCCAGAAGAAATCGCACACATGCGCGTGGCCTGCCGCCTCGCTGCCGAAGTGCTCGACTACATCGAGCCCTTCGTCAAGCCCGGTGTGACCACGGCCGAGCTCGACCGCCTGTGCCATGACTACATGGTGAACGTGCAGCACACCGTGCCGGCACCGCTCAACTATGCCCCGCCGGGCTACTCGCCCTACCCGAAGTCGATCTGCACCTCGGTGAACCATCAGGTCTGCCATGGCGTGCCCGGCGACAAGGCACTGAAGAAGGGCGACATCGTCAATCTGGACATCACGGTGATCAAGGACGGCTTTCACGGCGACACCAGCCGCATGTTCCTGGTCGGCGGCGACTCGGCGGCGAGCATCATTGCCCGGCGCCTTACCCAGATCACCTACGAATGCATGTGGCTGGGCATCGCCGCGGTGAAGCCCGGCGGCCGCCTTGGCGACATCGGCGCAGTAATCCAGAAGCACGCCGAAGGCAACGGCTTCTCGGTGGTACGCGAGTTCTGCGGCCACGGCATCGGGCGCAAGTTCCACGAGGAGCCGCAGGTGCTGCACTACGGCAAGGCCGGCACCGGCCCCGAGCTCAAGCCCGGAATGATCTTCACCATCGAGCCCATGATCAACGCCGGCAAGGCCGCCATCTCGGAACTGCCCGACGGCTGGACCATCGTGACCAAGGACCGCAGCCTGTCCGCGCAATGGGAGCACACGGTCGTGGTCACCGACAGCGGTGTCGAGGTGCTGACCGTGTCCGCCAAGGCGCTGCCGCCGCCGGCGCTCGTCGCCGAGCGCCTCGCCACCACGCACTGAGCCCCCTGCGCGCCATGAACGACGTCCTCACCCAAGCGCTGCAGCCACTTGCTGCCGCAGCCCGCAAACGGCTGGGCGAAGGCATGGCGCGCCTGCGCGCCGACTACGAGGCGCGCCCGCAGACGGCAAACCTGCTCAAGGGACGCGCCGCCCTGGTCGACGAGGAAATCGGCCGCCTGTGGGCGGACTGCGGCATGCCGGCCGATGCGGCCGTGGTGGCCGTCGGTGGTTATGGGCGCGGCGAGCTGTATCCGGCCTCCGACGTCGACCTGCTGATACTGCTCCCTGCCGCGGCCGACGCGGCACTGCAGTCGCGGCTGTCCAGCCTGGTCGGCGCTCTGTGGGACATGGGCCTGGAGATCGGCCACGCGGTACGCACCGTCGACGAATGCCTGGCCGCTTCCAGCGACGACATCACCGTGCAGACAAGCCTGCTCGAGGCCCGCCTGCTGGCCGGCAACGCGGTACTTTTTGCCGAGCTCGCTGCGCGCTTTCGCGAGGCACTCGATGCCCGCAGCTTCTACAAGGCGAAGCTGCTCGAACAGGAGCAGCGCTACGCCCGCTTCAACGAGACGCCCTACGCCCTCGAGCCCAATTGCAAGGAAAGCCCCGGCGGCCTGCGCGACCTGCAGATGCTGGGCTGGATCGCGCGTGCCGCCGGGCTGGGGCGCAACTGGCGCGACCTCGCCCGCCGTCGCCTGATCACCGGCAGCGAAGCCGGCGAACTGCGCAACGTCGAGCGCTTCCTGCAGCACCTGCGCATCCGCCTGCATTACCTCACCGGGCGCTCCGAGGACCGCCTGCTGTTCGACCACCAGGAGAAGCTCGCGCGCATCCTCGGCATCGAGGCCAGCGCCACCCGGCGCGCCTCCGAGGTGCTGATGCAGCGCTACTACGTCACCGCCAAGATGGTGATGCAGCTCAACACGGTGCTGCTGCAGAACTACGGCAGCGTGATCTTCCCCGACCGCGGCGCGGCGATCATCGTCAACGCGCATTTCCAGGTCGTGCGGGAACTGCTCGACATCCGCCACGAGGACGTCTTCGAGCGCAGCCCCTCGACCCTGCTCGAGTGCTTCCTGCTGCTGCAGCAGCGCTCCGAGCTGAAGGGCATGACCGCCCGTACGCTGCGCGCGCTGTGGATCAACCGCAACCGGGTGAATGCCGCCTTTCGCGCCAATCCCGCGCAT
Source organism: Thauera sp. WH-1 (assembly GCF_047806685.1). NCBI lineage: Bacteria > Pseudomonadati > Pseudomonadota > Betaproteobacteria > Rhodocyclales > Zoogloeaceae > Thauera > Thauera sp. WH-1. Next base: position 57,507 of record NZ_JBLQGP010000017.1, on the reverse strand, counting down.
CGCGCGCTGTTCCTGCAGATCCTGCAGCAAAAGCGTGGCATCGTGCATAGCTTCAGGCGCATGAACGAATACGGCATCCTGTCGCGTTACATCCCGCCCTGGCGGCGCATCGTCGGCCAGATGCAGCATGACCTGTTCCACGTCTATACGGTGGACCAGCACATCCTCATGGTGCTGCGCAACATGCGCCGCTTCACGATGGGCGAGCACGCGCACGAGTACCCGCTGATGACGCGACTCATCATCAGCTTCGAGCGCCACTGGCTGCTTTACATCGCCGCCCTCTTCCACGATATCGCCAAGGGCCGGGGCGGCGACCACTCGCGCCTCGGCATGGCCGATGCACGCGAGTTCTGCCTGCAGCACGAGCTTGCCGCCGAAGATACGGCGCTGGTCGTCTGGCTGGTCGAGCACCACCTCACGATGTCGCGCGTGGCGCAGAAGGAAGACACTTCCGACCCGGAGGTGATCGCGCGCTTCGCCGCCACCGTCGGTGACGAACGCCGCCTGACCGCCCTCTACCTGCTCACCCACGCCGACGTGCGCGGCACCAGCCCCAAGGTCTGGAACGGCTGGAAGGGCAAGCTGCTGGAGGATCTGTTCTTCGCCACCCAGCGCCTGTTGCGCGGCGCTACGCCGCAGGAGGCGCTGGGCCTGGACGACCGCATGGAGGATGCGCGCCGTCTGCTCCGCTACCATGGCCTGCGGCCCGGCGTCGAGGACGCGCTGTGGGAGCAGCTCGATCCGGTGTACTTCATGCGTCATTCGGCCGAGGAGATCGCGTGGCATACGCGGGTCCTTTACTACCGCACCGAGTCGGCCGAGCCGATCGTCAAGGCACGCGTGGCCGAAGACGAGGATGGCGTGCAGGTGATGGTGTTCACCCGCGACCAGAAGGATCTGTTCGTGCGTCTGACCGGCTTCTTCGGGCGCATGGGCTTCACCATTCTCGACGCCAAGGTGCACACCACCCGCCACGGCTTCGCACTCGACAGCTTCATGCTGCAGGATCCCGGCCAGCAGGCCGCCTACCGCGACATCGTCAACCTGATCGAGCACGAGCTGAGCGCCCGCCTGCTGCAAGCGGGCGCGCCCGAGCGGCCCGCGCGCGGGCGCATGTCGCGCCAGGTCAAGCATTTCCCGATCAGCCCGCAGGTCAGTATTCGCGCCGACGAGGCCGGCCGCCATTACGTCCTGTCGCTGACCGCTGCCGATCGCCCCGGCCTGCTGTTCGATGTCGCCTCGGTGCTGGCGGCGCATGCCATCCGTCTGCACACGGCCAAGATCGCCACGCTGGGCGAGCGTGTCGAGGACACCTTCCTGCTCACCGGCCAGGTGCTGGCGCAGGACGCCCAGGTGCTGAAGATCGAACGCGAGTTGCTCGAAGCCCTGCAGGTCTGAAGCCCGCCCGCGCGGGCCGGATGAGTGCGCTCAGTGGCCCTTGCCGGCAAGCCTGTCCATGGCCGCGTAGAGCAGGCCCGAGAACAGGAAGGTGAGGTGGATGCCGACCATCCAGGCGAGGTGGCGATCGCTCAGGTTGGCGACGTTCATGAAGCCCTTGAGCAGTTCGATACCGGAGATCGCGACGATCGAGCCGAACAGCTTGATCTTGAGATCGGAGAAGCCGATGTGTCCCATCCAGTCGGGGCGGTCACGGTGGCTGTGCAGATCCTCCATCTTGGAGACGAAATTCTCATAGCCGCTGAACATGATGATGATCAGCAGATTCATGATCAGCGCGACATCCACGAGGGTGAGCACGCCGATGATGAGGTCGCCCCCGCTCGCACTACCCATGGTGGCGAACAGATGGATGATCTCCTTGCCGAACTTCACCAGCAGCAACACCATCGCCAGCACGAGGCCGAAGTACACCGGCGCCATCAGCCAGCGGCTGGTGAACAACACGTGCTCGAAGGCGGCTTCCAGACGTTTCATATTTTGCGCCTCAAACGATTTCCGGATCCAGGGTTGTCAGACCTTGCACAGGCATTCAAGCACCTTGCGCACGCGCGCCATCGATTGCTGCAGCACCAGTTCGATGTCGCCGAAGACAATGCCATCCGCGCTCGCGGCGCGGCCGGCGGCGTAATTGACGACGACGCTGATCGCCGCGTAGGGCAGATCGAGCTCGCGCGCGAGCGCCGCCTCGGGCATGCCGGTCATGCCGACCAGGTCGGCACCGTCGCGCTCGAAGCGGTCGATCTCCGCGGCGGTCTCCAGACGCGGCCCCTGCGAGGTCGCATACACGCCCCCATCGATGGCCACATCCCCGGTTGCGGCGATCGCGGCAAGTAGGCGGCGGCGCAGTTCCTCGTCGTAGGGGTGGGTGAAATCGATGTGCTTCACCGCGCTGTCGCCGCCGTCGAAGAAGGTGCTGCTGCGGCCCCAGGTGTAGTCGATGATCTGGTGCGGGACCACCAGCGTGCCCGGTGCGAGGTCGGCACGAATGCCGCCCACCGAGGCGACCGACACGATGCCGGTGACGCGCGCCTCCTTCAGCGCCCAGATGTTGGCGCGGTAATTCACGCGGTGCGGCGGAATGGTGTGGCCGAAGCCGTGGCGCGCCAAGAACACCACCGGCTCCTCGCACATGCGACCGAACACCAGGGCGCCCGAGGGCTCGCCGTAGGGCGTGCGCACCACCTCCCGGCGCAGGGTCTCCATGTTCGACAGCTGGGTGAGTCCACTACCACCGATGATCGCAAGCATTGCACCGGGCTCCGCGTTGAGGGCGCGCGATTCTAGCATGGACGCTGGCGCGACTCGAGAATTCCATGTTGCGGCGCCGCAGCCCGTGGTAGACTTCGTGCCCTTTCAAAGACTTCCCGCCTCCATGTCCCGCGCCATTCGCAACATCGCCATCATCGCCCACGTCGACCACGGTAAGACCACCCTCGTCGACCAACTGCTGCGTCAGTCCGGCACGTTCCGCGACAACCAGCAGGTCGCCGAACGGGTCATGGACTCGGGAGACATCGAAAAGGAACGTGGCATCACGATCCTGTCGAAGAACTGCGCCATCCAGTACGGCGACACCCACATCAACATCGTCGACACCCCGGGTCACGCCGACTTCGGCGGAGAGGTCGAGCGCGTGCTGTCGATGGTCGACAGCGTGTTGCTGCTGGTCGATGCGGTCGAGGGCCCGATGCCGCAGACCCGCTTCGTGACGCGCAAGGCGCTGGCGCTGGGGCTCAAGCCGATCGTCGTCATCAACAAGATCGATCGTCCGGGCGCCCGCCCCGACTGGGTCATCAACCACACCTTCGATCTCTTCGACAAGCTCGGCGCCACCGACGAGCAGCTCGACTTCCCGGTCATCTACGCCTCCGGCCTCAACGGCTTCGCAGTGGAAAACCTCGAGGACGAGCGCAGCGACATGCGTCCGCTGTTCGAAGCCATCCTCAAGCACGTCCCCGCCCCCGAAGTCGATGCCGACGGCCCGCTGCAGATGCAGGTCTGTTCGCTCGACTACTCGACCTACATGGGTCAGCTCGGGATCGGCCGCATCAAGCGCGGTCGCGTGCGTCCCAACCAGGAAGTCGTCGTGATGTACGGCGACGAGAGCCGCGGCAAGGGCAAGATCAGCCAGATCCTCACCTTCAAGGGCCTGGAGCGCTCGCCGGCCGAGGTCGCCGAAGCGGGCGACATCGTGCTGATCGCCGGCATCCAGCAGGTCAATATCGGCGTCACCCTGTGCGACCCCAACTGCCTCGAGGGCATGAAGCCAATCGCCGTCGACGAGCCGACGCTGACGATGAACTTCATGGTCAATACCTCGCCACTCGCCGGCCGCGAAGGCAAGTTCGTCACCAGCCGCCAGATCCGCGAGCGCCTGGAGAAGGAACTGCTCAAGAACGTCGCCCTGCGCGTGACCTACACCGGCGACTCGGATGTGTTCGAGGTGTCCGGCCGCGGCGAACTGCACCTCACCATCCTGCTCGAGAACATGCGTCGCGAAGGCTACGAACTCGCCGTCGGCCGGCCGCGCGTGGTGTACAAGGAAATCGACGGCGTCAAGTGCGAGCCCTACGAGCTGCTCACCGTCGACGTCGAGGAGGACCACCAGGGCGGCGTCATGGAAGAGCTCGGCCGTCGCCGCGGCGAACTCCAGGACATGCAGCCCGACGGCAAGGGCCGCGTGCGCCTCGAATACCGCATCCCGGCGCGCGGCCTGATCGGCTTCCAGGGCGAGTTCCTCACCATGACCCGTGGCACCGGGCTGGCCAGCCACGTGTTCGACGACTACGGCCCGATGGCCGGCCAGATGGCCGAGCGCCGCAACGGCGTGCTGATCTCGCAGAACGACGGTGACGCCGTGGCCTACGCGCTGTGGAACCTGCAGGATCGCGGCCGCATGTTCGTGAGCCCGGGCGACGCCCTCTACGAAGGCATGATCATCGGCATCCACACGCGTGACAACGACCTTGTGGTGAACCCGATCAAGGGCAAGCAGCTCACCAACGTCCGCGCCTCAGGTACCGACGAGGCGGTGCGCCTGATCCCGCCGATCGCGCTGACGCTGGAGTCGGCGATCGAGTTCATCGCCGACGACGAGCTGGTCGAGATCACCCCGAAGAGCATCCGTCTGCGCAAGCGCCACCTGAAGGAAACCGACCGCAAGCGCGCAGCCAAGGCCGACGCCGCCTGATCGTCCGCTCCGCACGCAGCGCCCGCCAGCCCTGCGTCGCCACAACATCGAGGCCCCGGCGGGGCCTCCTTTTTCAGCCGACCACATGCTGAGCGCAACGGCCGATGCTGGCAGCGCATCCATTCATCAGCAAGGCACCCGCCGCCACGGCCCCTGGAGAGCGGCGCCATGGGCGTGGATCCGCCCGCGAGGGCCTTACGCCTGCTTCCTCTTGCCCCCGCTCTCGGCGCCAAAGCGGCCACTCAGGTAGGCGGCAAAATCCGCCCCGGTCTCCGAGTGTCGCAGGCCGAACTCGATCGTCGCCTTCAGGTAGCCAAGCTTGGAGCCGCAGTCGTAGCGCACGCCATCGAACTGGAAGGCCAGCACCGCCTCTTCCTTCAGCAGCGAGGCGATCGCATCGGTGAGCTGGTACTCGCCGCCGGCGCCGGGCTTCAACGCCCGGATGTGATCGAAGATGCGCGGCGTCAGGATGTAGCGGCCGACCACGGCCTGGGTCGTCGGCGCGTCCTCGGGCTTGGGTTTTTCGACGATGCCGGTCATGCGCTGCACCTGGCCCTTGTCGGATTCGGTGCTGACGATGCCGTAGCTGCGGGTTTCCGCGCGCGGCACGTTCATGGTGCCCAGCACCGAGCAGCGGTGGTAGTTGTACACGTCCACCATCTGCTTCAAGACCGGCGTGCTGTCCTTGTTGTCGAGCAGGTCGTCCGCGAGGATCACTGCGAAGGCCTCGTCGCTGACCACATGGCTCGCGCACATCACCGCATGGCCCAGGCCGAGCGCTTCCGACTGGCGGATGTAGATGCAGTTGACGCCCTTTGGCACGGTCTTGCGCACGATCTCGAGCAGCTCTTTCTTGCCGCGCGCCTCGAGCTCGGTCTCGAGCTCGTAGGCCTTGTCGAAATGGTCCTCGATCGAGCGCTTGGTGCGCCCGGTGATGAAGATCATGTCGGTGATGCCGGCCGCCACCGCCTCCTCGACGGCATACTGGATCAGCGGCTTGTCTACGATCGGCAGCATTTCCTTCGGGCTCGCCTTGGTCGCAGGCAGGAAGCGCGTGCCCATGCCGGCAACGGGGAAAACGGCCTTGGTGACTTTTTTCATGTGACGCACACTCCGGGGTGTCAGGGGTAGTGAGGGAAAGTTGGGGGGAGCGGACCCGGTCGAACGGCCCGCCTCGCGGACAGCCGCCATCAGGCGGCCAGCAATGCTTGGAGGCCTGCCTCGTCGATGATGGGAACGCCGAGTTCCTCGGCCTTGGCGAGCTTGGAGCCGGCTTCCTCGCCCGCCACCACGTAGTTCGTCTTCTTCGACACCGAGCCCGCGACCTTGCCGCCCTGCGCCTCGATCAACGCCTTCGCCTCATCGCGGCTCAGGGTGGGCAGCGTGCCGGTGAGGACGAAGGTCTTCCCCGCCAACCGGCCGGCCGGGGCCACCGCTGGTGCGCCCTCCTCCCAGTGCACGCCGGCCGCGCGCAACTGTTCGATGACCTCGCGGTTATGCGGCTCGGCGAGGAACTCGGCGATCGAGCGCGCCACGATCGGGCCGACGTCCGGCACCTGCTGCAGCGCAAGCTCGTCCGCCGCCATGAGCGCATCGAGCGAGCCGAAATGGCGGGCGAGATCACGTGCCGTCGCCTCGCCGACGTTGCGGATCCCGAGTGCGAAGATGAAGCGCGCAAGCGTGGTCGAGCGGCTCTTCTCGATCGCGGCGAGCAGGTTCTGCGCCGACTTCTCGCCCATGCGCTCCAGATTGACCAGGGCCAGCACCCCGAGCCGGTAGAGGTCCACCGGCGTCTTGACGATGGCGGCGTCAACGAGCTGCTCGACCAGCTTGTCGCCCAGCCCCTCGATGTCCATCGCGCGACGGCTGGCAAAGTGCAGCAGGGCCTGCTTGCGCTGTGCCGGGCAGAACAGGCCACCGCTACAGCGCGCCACCACCTCGTCCTCGCCGCGCACCACATGCGAACCACACACCGGACACAGCGGGAAGCGCTCCAGCAGACGAAAGCGCGGCAGCTCGCCCGCGCGGCGCTCGAGCACCGGCCCCACCACCTCGGGAATCACGTCGCCGGCGCGGCGCACCACGACCCAGTCGCCGATGCGTACATCCTTGCGGTCGATCTCGTCCTGGTTGTGCAAGGTGGCATTGGTTACCGTCACGCCGCCGACGAACACCGGCTCGAGCCGCGCGACCGGGGTCAGTGCGCCGGTGCGTCCGACCTGCACCTCGATGTCGCGCAGCAGCGTCAGCGCCTCCTGCGCCGGGTACTTGTGCGCCACCGCCCAGCGTGGCTCGCGGGTGACGAAACCCAGGCGCTGCTGCAGCGCGAGCGTATTGACCTTGTACACCACGCCATCAATGTCGAAGGGCAGGCCGTCGCGCAGCGCCGCAATGCGGGCGTGAAAGCCCGCCAGCCCGGCAGCGCCCCGCACCACCGCGCGGTGCGCGCACACCGGCACCCCGAAGGCGGCGATCGCGTCGAGCACCTCGGCATGCGTGGCCGGCACGGTCCAGCCCTGGGTGTCGCCCAGGCCATAGGCAAAAAAGGACAGCGGCCGGCGGGCGGCGATGGCCGGGTCGAGCTGGCGGATGCTGCCGGCGGCGGCGTTGCGCGGGTTGACGAAGTTCTTCTCGCCCCGCTCGGCCTGGTGGCGGTTGAGGGTCTCGAAGTCGTCGCGGCGCATGTAGATCTCGCCGCGGATCTCGATCACCTCCGGCCCAGCGCCACGCAGGCGCAAGGGGATGGCCTTGACCGTGCGCACGTTGCTGGTGACGTCCTCGCCCGTCTCGCCGTCGCCCCGCGTCGCCGCTTGCACCAGCACGCCGCGCTCGTAGCGCAGGCTGATCGCGAGACCGTCGAACTTCAGCTCGGTCGCGTACTCGAGTTCGGGATCCTGCGCCCCCAGCCCGAGTTCGCGCCGCACACGGGCATCGAAGGCCGCCGCGCCGCTCGCCTCGGTATCGGTCTCGGTGCGGATCGACAGCATCGGTACGCGGTGGCGCACCGCTGGAAACTGGGCCAACGGCCGGCCCCCCACGCGCTGCGTCGGCGAGTCGGCGGTGCGCAGCTCGGGGTGTGCTGCCTCGATCGCCTGCAGCTCCCGAAACAGGCGGTCGTACTCCGCGTCCGGAACGGTGGGGGCGTCGAGCACGTAATAGGCATGGTCATGCGCAGCGAGCTCGTCGCGCAACTGCGCCGCCCGTGACGCGGCGGCCCTGCTCGCCGCGCCGGCTTGATCGAACAGGTCCATCACACCGCGAACAGTCGTTGCGCGAGCGGACCGCCCGCCGGAATGCCGTGCTCGGCCATGCGCGCCTGAAACTGCTCGATCTGGCTGCGGATGATGGTGGCCGCTTCGGTGCCGAAGGGTGCGCGGTTGTCGTCGACCACGTCGCCGCCGAGCTGCTCGGCCAGAGCGCCCGCGACGCGCATCAGGCGATCGAAGACCACGCTGCCGTTGGCGACGCGCGGCACGTCGATCACCAGCGTCAGGCCCTGGGTCACGAGCTGCTTCATGCCCTCCGGGGCAAACAAGCCCGGCTCGAGGTTGGAGAGGGTGAACAGGCTCGCACCCTGATCGTCCACCGCATGGAAGGACCCATCGCTACCGAGCTTGAGACCCTGGCGTTCGGCCAGCTGCTGGATCACGCGGCCGTCGAACTGGCCGTCACGCGCGACCACGTTGACGCCGATCTGCACATCTACGTCGGCGCAAAAGCGGTCGAGCTCGGTGGCATTGCGCAGGGTTTCCGCACGCAGCGGCAGACCGGGCGGCAACGCCATCACCGCGTCGGCGACGCGCTGCACCCCGCCGGTGAAGCGCATGAAGTCGGCCTCGCCGATCGAGCCCTGGCGATCGACCAGTTGCAGTGCGGCGCAGAACCAATGGCAGGCCCCCGCGCTATGAGGCCCCAGGGGCTGCCACAGGTTCTGGCTGTCGTTGAAGCCGAACCAGCGCACCGGCTTGCTCAAGCCTGCCAACTGCTCGTTCTGGGCCGCCCAGATCTGGTGCACGTCGAGCGGCTCGATGGCCTCGAGGCGGATCACGCAGTCCGCCCGCTCGTCGAGAAAATTCGGCACCTCGGGGGCGCTGCGCTTCACCGGCGCCTCGCTGAAGGGGCGCGGCTCGCTGCGGGCAATGCCCGGTTCGCGCCGCTCGGCGGCCGGCTCGCCGTCCGTGCGCGGTTCGAGCAGCACGTCGCGATGCTCGGACCTGAAGGCGCGCTCGGCCTGGCGGCGGTGCTTGCGCTCCTGCCATTTGTTGTAGCCGACGATCAGCACCACCGCGGCAAGGCCGGCACCAATCAGCGCGATCTGTAGTTCGCTGTCCATGTAGGTTCCCGAAAGACTCCGTGTTTCCCGTATGACTCAGGCTGCGGCCGGCTCGGCCAGACGCAGCGCCTCTTCGATATCGACTTCCACCACCCTTGAGACGCCCTGTTCTTGCATGGTGACCCCCACCAGCTGCTGCGCGAACTCCATCGTGATCTTGCTGTGACTGATGAAGATGAACTGCGTCTGCGATGACATGCGTTTGACCATGTTGGCGTAGCGCTCGGTGTTGGTATCGTCCAGCGGGGCGTCGACCTCGTCAAGCATGCAGAAGGGCGCCGGATTGAGCTGGAACATCGAGAAAACCAGCGCAATCGCGGTGAGCGCCTTCTCGCCACCGGACAGCAGATGGATCGAGGTGTTCTTCTTGCCCGGCGGCTGCGCCACGATCTGGATGCCCGCATCGAGGATCTCCTCGCCGGTCAGCACCAGCTCCGCCCGGCCCCCGCCGAAGAGCTGCGGGAACAGGGCGCCGAACTGGCGATTGACCGTATTGTAGGTCTCCTGCAACTGCTCGCGCGTTTCACGATCGATGCGCCTGATCGCGTCCTCGAGGGTCTCGATCGCCTGCAGCAAGTCCTCGGTCTGAGCGTCGAGATAGCCCTTGCGTTCCGACGCGATCCTGAGTTCGTCGACCGCGGCAAGGTTGACCGCGCCGAGCTCGGCGATCTCCCGTGCCAGCCGCGCCACCTCGCGCTGCAGGGTGCCCTCCCGCGGATCGGCCGCGAGCAGCGGCGCGAGCGCGTCCTCGTCGGCTGCCGCCTCGCGCAGGCGCTCCTCGAACTGGCCGACGGCCAGTTCCGCGGCCTGCACGGCCAGGCGCAGCTCGCCGACGCGGGCACGCACCGGCGCGGCCTCGTGCTCGGTGCGCAGGCGCATCTCCTCGGCCTGCTTGAGACTCGCGCTGGCGTTCTCGAGCCCATCGCGCCGGGCGGCGAGTGCGGCTTCACGGCTGGCACGCAGGCCGAGGGCGTGCTGCAGCGCATCGGCGCTGCGGCTGTCGTCGGTCGCGTCGAGCTCGACCAGGCGGGCCTCGCGCTCACTGACGATGCGCTCGAGCTGCTCGCCGGCGAGCTGTTGATTGCGGCCGATGTCGTCGAGCTTGCCGACGCACTCGCGCGCCGAGAACCTTGCCTCCTGCAACTCGCGGGCGGCGGCCTGCTCCAGCGCGCGGGCCTCGCGCAGCGCCTGCTCGCGCTCGCGCAACACCTCGGCCGCAGCGTCGAGTCGCTCGCGCTGCAGCTCGGCGAGCTCGGCCGCGCGTGCCTGCTCGAGCTCGGCCCGCGCCAGGTGCTCGCGCTCGCTGCCTTCGAGATGCACGAGATCGTCGAGGTCGCGCCCGAGCTGGCTGCGCCGCTCGTCGGCACGGCTGCGCGCCTGGCTCAGCTTGAGCATCTCGACCTGCTCGCCATGCACCCGCGCTTGGAGCGACTGGGTCTCGCGGCGCAGCGTCCCTGCCCGATCCTGCAGGCTGGCGGCCGCGGCCTCTGCGCCCAGCAGGGCATCATGGGCGCTGCGCGCCTCGTCCTCCAGCGCCTGCTGCTCGGCGGCCAGCTGGTCGATCTCGCGCTGGCGCTCGATCACCCCATGGGTACGGCTGTCGGGCGTGAAGTGGCTGAAGGCGTCACGGCTCAGGATCTGCCCGCGCCGGCCCACCAGCACCACACCGGGCGTCAGCTCGGCATGGCGCGCCAGCCAGTCCTCCAGGCGATCGACGCACCACGCACCGCGCAGAAAGGCCGCCACCAGAGGTTCCAGCCTTGCATCGGTCACGGCAACCCGATCGCGTAGCGGCGTGAGTCCGACCGGCGCCTGCGCCTGCGGCTCATCGCTGCCGCCCGCGGTGCCCAGCGCGATCGCCAGCGACTCGGGCGGCGCCTCGTCGAGGATCAGCCGCGCCGCGGCCTCGGCGGCCGCCGCGTCGGTTGCGATCAGGGCCGCGAGCCGCTCGCGCAGCACCGACTCGACCGCGGCATCCCATTCGGGCTCGACACGCACGCTCTTCCAGAGCGGCGCCAGCGCGGCCAGCCCCTGGCGCTTGAGCCAGTCGCCGAGCTTGCCCTGCGACTGCACGCGCGCCTGCAACTGCACCAGCGCATCGCGCCGGGCGCGCAGCTCGGTCAGGCGGCGCTGCACCGTGCGTTCATGGTCCAGCGCGGCCTTGAGCTGCGCCTGCACCTCGGGCAGTCGCGCCTGCGCTGCCGCGAGCTCGTGCTGCTGGGCGTCGAGCTCGTCCTGCAGCGTCTCGAGGCGTGCCTCGCGTTCGGCGATGTCGCGCTCCTCGGGACCGACGATGGCTGCGCGCTCGGCCTCGAGCCGTGCGCGGCGTTGCGCCAGCGCGTCGAGCGCGCGCGTCGCGCTAGCACGATTCGCCTCCTCGACCCGCAGCTGCTGCTCGGTTTGCGCCAGTTCGCGGCGTGCGGCGGCGACCGTCGTGTCTGCCGCCTGCCTGGCAGCATCGAGCTCGGGCACGCGCTCGCCAATCTCGCCGTGACGCGCCTCGGCGTGCTCGGCGCGCAAACCCGCGTTCTCGGCCAGCTCCTCCCAGCGCACGCGGTCCTGCATGAGCGCCTGCGCCCGCGACTGCCAGTGCTGATGCTCGAGCTCCAGTTGCCCAAGACGAGCCTCGAGTCGCTTGCGTGCTTCGCCGAGGTGCTGCAGCTCGGTCTCGAGGCGGGTGACTTCGGCGCTGACCGCGAAGAGGTCGCTCTGCGCGCCGTGTACGGCCTCGGAGGCCGCGAAATGCGCCTCGCGCGCGTTCTCGACCGCGGCCTCGAGTTCGTTCAGGCGGGCGCTGTCCGCCTCGATGCGCAGGCTGGCCTCGTTGAGCGCCGCGGCTACGCACTCGTATTCGGCACGGGCCTCGTTGCGCTTCACCAGCCACAGCAACTGCTGCTTCTGCACGTGTGCGGCATTGAGGGCCTGGTAGCGCGAGGCCACCTCGGCCTGGCCCTCGAGGTGGCTGATGCGTTCGCCCAGCTCCATGCGGATGTCGTCGAGCCGGGCGAGGTTGTCGCGCGCGTCGCGCAGCCGGCCCTCGGTTTCCTTGCGCCGTTCGCGATACTTGGTGACGCCTGCCGCCTCCTCCAGGAAGCCGCGGATCTCCTCGGGGCGGGCCTCGATGATGCGCGAGATCATGCCCTGCTCGATGATGGCGTAGGCGCGCGGGCCCAGACCGGTGCCGAGAAAGAGGTCGATGACATCCTTGCGCCGGACGTGGACGTTGTTGATGTAGTAAGTCGATTCGCCCGAGCGGTCGAGCACGCGCTTGACCGAGATCTCGGCATAGCGCGACCACTGCCCGGCGGCTTTGCCCTCGGCATTGTCGAAGACCAGCTCGACGCTGGCGCGCGAGACCGGCTTGCGCGTGGTCGAGCCGTTGAAGATGACGTCCTGCATGGACTCGCCGCGCAGCGCCGAGGCCCGGCTTTCGCCCAGCACCCAGCGCACCGCGTCGATGATGTTCGACTTGCCGCAACCATTGGGGCCGACCACGCCGACCAGATTGCCGGGTGTCTGCACGGTGGTCGGGTCGACGAAGGTCTTGAAACCGGCGAGTTTGAGCTTGGAAAGACGCACGTCGGGACGATACAGGGAGCGGGAGCGCCGCGACAGGCCTGTGCGGACGCCGGAAAGGCGCGCCATGATACCATCTTCGACCCAAGCCACTTCGCATCCCGGCGCCTGCGCGCCGCGGCAAACGGTATCAAAGTGAATCCGAACCTCACCCGCCTCCAGCCCTATCCCTTCGAGAAGCTGCGTGCCCTGTTCGCCGGCATCGAGGGCCCTGCCGGACTCAAGCCGATCCGCCTGTCGATCGGTGAGCCGCAGCACCCCACGCCCGGCTTCATCCGCCAGACACTGGCCGATAACCTCGGCGGGCTGGCGAGCTACCCGGCCACCCTTGGCACCGACGCCCTGCGCGGCGCCATCGGTCACTGGCTCGAGCGCCGCTACGGCCTGCCGAAGATCGACCCCGCGACCCAGGTGATCCCGGTGGCCGGTACGCGCGAGGCCTTGTTCGCCTTTGCCCAGTGCGTGGTCGATGGCACCCGGCCCGCGGCCAAGGTGCTGTGCCCGAACCCTTTCTATCAGATCTATGAGGGGGCGGCGCTGCTCGCCAATGCCGAGCCGGTCTTCATCAACAATCTGCCGGAGAACGGCTTCGGCTCCGACTTCAGTGCCATTGACGAGGCCACCTGGCGCGACGTGCAGCTGGTGTACGTGTGCTCGCCCGGCAATCCGACCGGACGCCTGCTCACGCTGGAAGAATGGAAGACGCTGTTCGAACTGTCCGATCGCCACGGTTTCGTGATCGCCGCGGACGAGTGCTACTCCGAGATCTACTTCGACGACGAGGCCAAGCCGATCGGCGGGCTCGAGGCGGCCTGGCGCCTGGGGCGTACCGATTTTCGCAACGTGGTGATGTTCTCCAGCCTGTCCAAACGTTCCAACGTGCCTGGCATGCGATCGGGTTTCGTCGCGGGCGACGCCCGCATCCTGAAGGACTTCCTGCTCTATCGCACCTACCAGGGCTGCGCGCTCAACCCCGCGGTGCAGGCGGCCTCGGTGGCAGCCTGGAACGACGAGGAGCACGTCGAGGAAAACCGCCGCCTGTACCGCGACAAGTTCGCGCGCATCACGCCGATGCTCGCGCCCTACCTGCCGGTGGCGCTGCCCGATGCAGGCTTCTACTACTGGGTTCGCACCCCGCTGCCCGACACCGAGTTCGCCCGCCGTCTGCAGGCTGAATATAATGTGACCGTCCTGCCCGGCAGCTATCTCGCACGCGAAGCACATGGCGTCAACCCTGGCGCCGGCTTCGTCAGAATCGCGCTGGTCGCCGACACCCACGAATGTGTCGAGGCGGCCGAGCGCATCATCGATTTCTGCAAAACCCTCTGAGAGAGAATCCCCCAATGCACGCTCTGCAACAGATCATCGACGACGCCTTCGAAAACCGTGCCAGCCTGTCGCCCGCCTCGGCCCCGGCCGAGATCCGCGACGCCGTGGAAGAGGTCATCGCCGGCCTGGATGCCGGCACCCTGCGCGTGGCCGAGAAGAAGGACGGCCAGTGGGTCGTCAACCAGTGGATCAAGAAGGCGGTACTGATTTCCTTCCGCCTGCGCGACAACGAAGTCGTCCAGGCCGGTGGCCTGAACTTCTACGACAAGGTCGCAACCAAGTTCGGCGACTACAGCCCCGAGCAGTTCCGCGAAGGCGGGTTCCGCGTGGTGCCGCCGGCCGTCGCGCGCAAGGGCAGCTTCATCGGCAAGAACGTCGTGCTGATGCCCTCCTACGTGAACATCGGCGCCTATGTTGACGAGGGCACGATGGTCGACACCTGGGCAACCGTCGGCTCGTGCGCGCAGATTGGCAAGAACGTGCACCTGTCGGGCGGCGTCGGCATCGGCGGGGTGCTCGAGCCGGTTCAGGCCGGCCCGGTCATCATCGAGGACAACGTCTTCGTCGGTGCCCGCTCCGAAGTCGTCGAGGGCGTGATCATCGAGGAAAATGCGGTGCTGTCGATGGGCGTGTACATCGGCATGAGCACCAAGATCTACGATCGCGAGACCGGAACGGTCAGCTACGGCCGTGTGCCCGCCGGTGCCGTCGTGGTACCGGGCAGCCTGCCCTCGGCCTGCGGCAAGTACAGCCTGTACTGCGCCGTGATCGTGAAGAAGGTCGATGCCCAGACGCGCGCCAAAACCGCGATCAACGACTTGTTGCGCGGCGCCTGACCCACACCGGGAGTCCGAACGCCATGATTTTCGACAGCCTGTTCACCTTGATGGCCGAGAAGAAGGCGTCGGACATCTTCATCACCGCCGGGGCCCCGATCCACATCAAGATCCAGGGCCACACCATGCCGATCAACCAGCAGGTCATGGACCCGCTGATGATCCAGCGCATGATCCACGAGGCGATCACGCCCTCGCAGGTGGCCGTGCTCGAGCGCGACCGGGAGCTGAACCTGTCCTTTGGTCGCCGCGACCTGGGCAACTTCCGGGTGAACGTGTTCTGGCAGCGCAACTCGATGGCCGTGGTGGTGCGCTATATCCAGAGCGACATCCCCACAGTCGAGGCGCTCGGCCTGCCTGCGGTGCTAACCGAGGTGGTGATGGACAAGCGCGGATTGATCCTCGTGGTCGGCGCCACCGGATCGGGCAAGTCGACCACGCTGGCGTCCATGCTCGATCACCGCAACCGCAACCGTAGCGGCCACATCCTCACCGTCGAGGATCCGATCGAGTACCTGTTCAAGCATAGAAAGTCGGTGGTAAACCAGCGCGAGGTGGGTATCGATACACTGAGCTGGACCGAGGCGCTGCGCAATGCCATGCGCCAGGCGCCCGACTGCATCCTGATTGGCGAGATCCGTGACCGCGAAACCATGCAGGCGGCGATCTCCTACTCCCAGACCGGCCACCTGTGCCTGGCAACGCTGCACGCCAACAACGCCTATCACGCGCTCAACCGCATCGTTAACTTCTTTCCGCTCGAGAACCGGCAGTTGCTCTACCTCGACCTCGCGGTGGCGCTGCGCTGCATCGTCTCGCAGCGCCTGGTGCGCAAGCCCGATGGCAAGCGTGTGCCCGCCGTCGAGATCCTGATGAACACGCGTCACGTCAGCGAGCTCGTCGAGCGGGGCGAACTCAACGAGATCAAGGAGGCGATGGAGCAATCGCTCGCCCCCGGTTCGCAGACCTTCGAGCAGGCGCTCTACAAGCTGTATTCGGACAAAACCATCGCCCTCGAAGAGGCCCTGGCCAATGCCGACTCACCGACCAACCTGCACTGGCTGATCAACAACGCCCAGATCAATGCGCCCGATGCCGAAGCCAGCGCCGCGCGCTCGGGCAAGCTGATGGACTTCGAGGCGACCAACGCAGAAGGGGCGTCGTTCCAGGAGTTCACGCTCGACCTGGACAACAATTGAGGGCAGACCATCGCCTGCCCTGCGCGCCTTCGCCCCAGCGCCGCAACACGCCCCTCCACCGCGAGCGATCCTTGCGCGATCGCTGTGCCTATCGACCAAATCCGATCAATGTCCCCATCGCCCTCCCCCACGCTCGCCCTTGCCTGCGAGCTGATTGCCCGTCCATCAGTCACCCCCGAGGACGCGGGCTGCCTTGAGCTCATTGCCGAGCGGCTGCAAGCGCTCGGCTTCCACTGCGAGCGCATCGATACCGGTGGCGTGTCCAACCTGTGGGCACGGCGCGGCCGCAGCGCCCCGGTGCTGTGTTTCGCCGGCCACACCGACGTGGTGCCGCCCGGCCCGTCCGAGGCGTGGGACACCCCGCCCTTCGCGCCGACGGTGAAGGACGGCATGCTCTATGGGCGTGGCGCGGCGGACATGAAGTCTTCGCTGGCGGCCTTCGTGACGGCGATCGAGCGCTTTGTCGCCGCCCACCCGGATCATGCCGGCAGCATTGCCCTGTTACTCACCTCGGACGAGGAAGGCATCGCCACCCATGGCACGGTAAAGGTCGTCGAGGCGCTTGCGGCGCGCGCCGAGCGCCTCGATTACTGTGTGGTGGGCGAACCGACCTCGGTGAACACGCTCGGCGACATGATCAAGAACGGGCGCCGCGGCTCGCTGTCCGGGACCCTGCGCATCAAGGGTCAGCAAGGCCATGTCGCCTACCCGCATCTCGCCCGCAACCCGATCCACCTCTTTGCGCCGGCACTGGCCGAACTCGCCGCGATCCGCTGGGACGAAGGCAACGAGTTCTTCCCCCCCACCACCTGGCAGGTGTCCAACATCCACGCCGGCACCGGTGCCAACAACGTCATCCCGGGCGTGTGCGAGGTGCTGTTCAACTTCCGCTTCGGCTCGGTGTCCAGCGCCGAGGCACTCAAGCAGCGTACCTGCGCGGTCCTCGATGCCCATGGGCTCGACTACGAGATCGACTGGCACCTGTCGGGCAAGCCCTTCATCACCGGCCGCGGCAAGCTCGTCGCTGCGCTATCGGATGCAATCAGCGACGTGCTCGGCGTGACGACCGAGCTGTCGACCACGGGCGGCACTTCCGACGGGCGCTTCATCGCCGACATCTGCACCGAGGTGGTGGAGTTTGGCCCGGTCAATGCGTCCATCCACAAGATCAACGAGTGCATCGCCGTCGATGCGGTCGAGCCCTTGTCGCAGGTCTATGAGCGCACGCTCAACGCCCTGCTGCCCTGCCCGAACTGAGGCCAGGCAGGCCCACCTGCCAGCACGCAAGACCCAAGAACCGAACGAGAACCGAGATGACGCAAGCCGAGCACCTGGACGACGAACACGAGCACGAGCACGAACATGAGCATGGCCCGCTCGCCGAGCTGGTTACCGTGCGCGACTGGTTGCGCTATGCCGTGACCCGATTCAACCGCGCCGGCATCGCCTGCGGGCATGGCGTGGCCGATACCTTCGACGAGGCGGTGTGGCTGATTCTGGGCACGCTGGCCCTGCCGCTCGACCGCCTCGAGCCCTTTCTCGACGCCTGCATCCCGGGTGGCGAACGTGTCGCGCTGCTCGAAGCGATCGAGCAGCGCGCCGACGAGCGCATCCCGACCGCCTACATCCTGGGCGAAGCCTGGCTCGGCGATTTCCGATTCACCGTCGATTCTCGCGTGATCGTGCCGCGCTCCTTCTTCGCCGAGCTGCTCGAAGACGGCCTCGCCCCGTGGATCGAGGATGCCGATGCGGTGGGCAGCGCGCTCGACCTGTGCACCGGCTCCGGCTGCCTTGCGATCCTGATGGCGCAGGTTTTTCCGAATGCCGCCATCACCGCTGCCGATCTGTCCGCCGATGCCCTCGAGGTGGCGCAACAGAACATCACCGACTACGGCCTCGAAGACCAGATCAGGCTCGTGCGCAGCGACGTTTTCTCGGCCCTGCAGGGGCAGCGCTATGACCTCATCTTGAGCAACCCGCCTTATGTGACGGCTGCATCGATGGACGCGCTGCCGGCCGAGTACCTGCACGAGCCGCGCATGGCGCTGGCCTCGGGCGAGGACGGGCTCGACGTCGTGCGCCGCCTGCTGGCAGAAGCGGCCGATCATCTGAACCCGGGCGGCGTTCTCGCCGTCGAAGTCGGGCATAATCGCGAAATCGTCGAAGAGGCCTTCCCGAACCTGCCCTTCAACTGGCTGTCCACCGCCGGTGGCGACGACATGGTGTTCCTGCTTCGACGCGAGGACCTCTAGGCGCCGATGCTTGTCGCCTGGACAAGGCGAGGCGGCGCGACAAGGAATTGATGATGCCAAACGAGCGCCCGATCCTGCTGGTGGAGGACAACCCCGATGACGAGGCGCTGACGCTGTGCGCGTTGAGCAAGAATCGCATCGACAACCCGGTGGTCGTCGCGCACGACGGGGTGGAGGCGGTGGACTACCTGTTCGCCAACGGCGCCTACTCGGGGCGAAAGGTTGAGGAGTTACCGGCCGTCGTCCTGCTCGACCTGAAACTGCCGCGCATCGACGGGCTCGAGGTGCTGCGCCGCATCCGCGCCGACGCCCGCACGGCGGTGCTGCCGGTCGTGATCCTGACCACCTCGCGCGAAAACCTCGATCTGCGCCAGGCCTACAGTCTTGGCGCCAACAGCTACATCCGCAAGCCGGTGGACTACGACCGCTTCGAACGCGCCATCGGCCTGCTCGGCCACTATTGGCTCGATCTCAACGAGACCGCGGACTCCGAGCTGCGCGGGGCCTACTGACAGCACCATGCGCGCGCCCGGCAACGGGCCACACGCGTGCTAACCACGCTCAGGCGAGCTCGTCGATCCAGGCCTGCTGGATGCCCTCGAGAATGCGCTCGCCGCAGCGCTTGGGGTCGTCATCGAACTCGGGCAAGGCAATGACCCAGTTCATCAGGTCGACGAAGTTGAGCGTACGCGGGTCGACGTCCGGGTGGGCGTCGGCGAGCTCGATGGCAATCTCCTGAACTTCGGTCCATTTCATGTCAGTGCTTTCCTTCGCGGGCCATGTTGATCGTGTAGCGCGGAATCTCCACCACCAGCGGCGTCTCACCCACGAGCGCCTGGCAGGACAGGCGTGACTGCGGCTCGAGGCCCCAGGCCTTGTCGAGCAGGTCTTCCTCCTCATCCTCGGCCTCGTTGAGCGACTGGAACCCCTCGCGCACGATGACGTGACAGGTGGTGCAGGCGCAGGACTTCTCGCACGCGTGTTCGATGTCGATGCCGTTGTCGAGCAGGGTGTCGCAGATCGTGGTGCCAGGGCTCGCTTCGATCACGCTGCCATCGGGGCACAACTCGACATGGGGAAGGACGATAATCTGGGTCATGGTTCGCTGGGTCAAAGTTCTAGCTCGTCAACCTTGTGTCCGGCCAGCGCGCTGCGGATGCTGTTGTCCATGCGCCGGGCGGCGAATTCGTCGGTGGCACGCGCGAGCGCGTCGATGCCGGTCTTGATCGCACGATGGTCCTGGCCCGCCAGGAGCGCCCGCAGAGTGCCGATCGCAGTGTCGATCGCCGCGCGCTCGTCGGCGTCGAGCAATGCGCCGTCCTTGGCGAGCGCATGCTCGGTGGCCTCGATGACGCGCTCGGCCTCGACCTGCTGCTCGCGCAGCGCGCGCGCGCGCATGTCGTCACCGGCATGTTCCGCACCCGACTTCAGCATCTCGGCAATCTCGTCGTCAGACAGTCCATAGGAGGGCTTGACCAGCACGCTCGCCTCGACGCCGGACGACATCTCGCGCGCCGAAACCGACAGCAGGCCGTCCGCGTCAACCTGGAAGCTGACCCGGATGCGCGCCGCGCCCGCCACCATCGCCGGGATACCGCGCAGTTCGAAGCGAGCGAGCGAGCGGCAGTCGGACACCAGCTCGCGCTCACCCTGCACGACGTGGAAGGCCATCGCCGTCTGGCCGTCCTTGAAGGTGGTGAACTCCTGGGCGCGCGCGATCGGCAAGGTCGAGTTGCGCGGCACCACCTTCTCCACCAGTCCGCCCATGGTCTCGAGGCCGAGCGAAAGCGGGATCACGTCGAGCAACAACCAGTCGTCCTGCGCGGCACGGTTTCCCGCGAGCACATTGGCCTGCATGGCAGCGCCGAGCGCAACCACCTTGTCCGGGTCGAGATTGGTGAGTGGCTCCTGGTCAAAATAGGCCGCCACGGCGCGCTGGATGTGCGGCATCCGGGTCGCGCCGCCCACCATCACCACGCCCTTGATGTCCTCCGGGGCGAGGCCGGCATCGCGCAAGGCCTTGCGCACCGGGGTCAGCGTCTTCTGCACCAGGTGACGGGTCATGTCGGCGAACTCGTCGCGGGTGACCACGAGGTCGACCTCTTCGCCCGATGCCAGGCGCACATGGATCGGCGCCTCCTCGCAGGAGGTGAGCAACTCCTTCGCCTCGCGCGCCTTCATCTGCAGACGACGTGCGTCCTCGAGCGAAGGGGGCGAGATCCGCGCCTTGTCGAGGATCCAGCAGAACAGGCGGTGATCGAAATCATCGCCGCCGAGGGCAGCGTCGCCATTGGTCGACAACACCTCGAACACCCCGCGCGAGAGCTTCAGGATCGACAGGTCGAAGGTGCCGCCGCCGAGATCGTAGACCGCGTAGACGCCCTCGGACGCGTTGTCGAGACCGTAGGCCACCGCCGCCGCGGTCGGCTCGTTGAGCAGGCGCAGCACATCGAGCCCGGCCAGGCGCGCGGCATCCTTGGTAGCCTGGCGCTGGGCGTCGTCAAAATACGCGGGCACCGTGATCACCGCCCCCACGAGCGAGCCGCCGAGACTGGCCTCGGCACGCTCTCGCAGTCGGCGCAGGATCTCGGCCGAAATCTCGACCGGACTCTTGACGCCCTGCACGGTGCGCAGGCGCAGCATGCCCGGGCTGTCCTCGAAATCGTAGGGCATGGTCTCGATGTGCGCGACGTCCTTCAGCCCGCGCCCCATGAATCGCTTGACCGATGCGATGGTGTTGCGCGGATCGACGGCCTGCGCCTTGAGCGCGGCCTGACCCACATCGACGCTGCCGTCCGCCGCATAGCGCACGACGGATGCGAGCATGGTGCGCCCACTGTCGTCGGGCAGGCAGACTGCGATCCCATTGCGGACGGTGGCAACGAGTGAATTGGTGGTGCCCAGGTCGATGCCCACAGCGAGCCGATGCTTGTGCGGCTCGGCGGACATGCCGGGTTCGGCGATTTGCAGCAAGGCCATCAGGTGTGTTCCGTGCTCTCTAGTTTTCGAGGGCCAACAGCGCCTCGTCGATTTCATGCTGGAGTTTGCCGATGAACATCAGCCGGCGCACGGTGTCGGCTGCTCCTTCGTAGTCGTGTTCATCGTCGAGCTGGCGCCCGAGCTCGGCGCGTACCTCGCGCGCGTGCTGCAGCAGGCGGCGGTGAAGGTCCTCGAGCTCGGTCACCTCGGCCGCTGCGCGCGCCTCCTCGACCGCCTCACGCCACTCCATCTGTTCCATCAGGAACTCGGGCGACATCGCGGTGTTGGTCTCCAGCCCGGCGTCGACACCGGCGAGCTCGAGCAGGTATTGCGCACGCGTGAGCGGCTGGCGCAGGGTGCGAAAACCTTCGTTCACCCGCGTCGCCCATTGCATCGAGCGCCGCTTCTCGGCATCGGAGAGGTGCGCGTGGCGATCGGGATGCACCTGCGACTGCAACTCGTGCCACGCCGCCTCGAGTGCCGCGTCGTCGATCTCGTAGCGACGCGGCACACCGAACAGCGCAAAGAAGTCCTGCGTGAGGTCGATGCTCATCGGCCCGCGCTCAGACGTTGAAGCTTTCGCCGCACCCGCACTGGTCCTTCACGTTCGGGTTGTTGAACTTGAAGCCCTCGTTGAGCCCTTCCTTGACGAAGTCGAGTTCGGTGCCTTCGAGATAGGCGAGGCTCTTCGGGTCGATGACGACCTTGACGCCGTGGCTCTCGAACACCAGATCCTCGTTCTCGGTGTGATCGACGAACTCGAGCTTGTAGGCCATGCCGGAGCAGCCCGAAGTCTTTACGCCGAGGCGGATACCGAAGCCCTTGCCGCGCTTGGCAATGAAGTTCGATACGTGGCGGGCAGCGGATTCAGATAGCGTGACGCCCATGTCTTCTCCTGTTCTGTAGATGCCGCTCAGGCCTCGTGCTTCTTCTTGTAATCGGCCACCGCGGCCTTGATCGCGTCCTCGGCGAGGATCGAGCAATGGATCTTCACCGGCGGCAGGGCGAGCTCCTCGGCGATCTGCGTGTTCTTGATCTCGAGCGCCTGGTCGATGGTCTTGCCCTTCACCCATTCGGTGACGAGCGAACTCGAAGCGATGGCAGAGCCACAGCCGTAGGTCTTGAACTTGGCGTCCTCGATGACGCCATCCTTGCCCACCTTGATCTGCAGCTTCATCACGTCGCCGCAGGCCGGCGCGCCGACCATACCGGTCGCGACGCCGTCCTCGTCCTTGCCGAAGGAGCCGACGTTGCGCGGATTCTCGTAGTGGTCGAGGACCTTTTCACTGTATGCCATGATTTTCTCTCCGTCAGGGGTGTTCAGTATTCTTTTGACCGCTGCACGGTGGCAGCGGTGCGATCAATCGTGCGTGGCAACGCTCGGGATGCGTTTTCAGTGGGCGGCCCACTGCACGGTGTCGAGGTCGACGCCGTCCTGGTACATCTCCCACAGCGGCGACAGTTCGCGCAGCTTGCCGATCTTCTTGTGCAGCAGCTCGATTGTGTAGTCGATCTCTTCTTCGGTGGTGAAGCGGCCGATCGAGAAGCGGATCGAGCTATGGGCGAGTTCGTCGTTGCGACCGAGCGCGCGCAGCACGTAAGAGGGCTCGAGGCTGGCCGAGGTACAGGCCGAACCGGACGACACCGCGATGTCCTTGATCGCCATGATCAGCGACTCGCCTTCAACATAGGCGAAGGAGATGTTCAGGTTGTGCGGCACGCGCTGCTCGAGGTCGCCATTGACATAGGTCGCCTCGATGTCGGTGAGCCCGGCCAGCAGCTTGTCGCGCAGCTTGCCGATGCGCAGATTCTCGGTCGCCATCTCCTCGCGGGCAATCCGGAAAGCCTCGCCCATGCCGACGATCTGGTGCGTCGCCAGCGTACCCGAACGCAGTCCGCGCTCATGGCCGCCGCCGTGCATCTGCGCCTCGAGGCGGACACGCGGCTTGCGACGCACGTAGAGGGCACCGATACCCTTGGGCCCATAGGTCTTGTGCGCGCTGAAGCTCATCAGGTCCACCTTCAGGCGCTCGAGGTCGATCGCCACCTTGCCGGTCGCCTGGGCGGCATCGACATGGAAGATGATCCCCTTCTCGCGGCAGATCTCGCCGATCTCGGCGATCGGCTGCACCACGCCGATCTCGTTATTCACGAACAGCACCGACACCAGGATGGTGTCCGGCCGAATCGCCGCCTTGAGGACGTCGAGATCGAGGAGACCGTTCTCCTGCACGTCGAGGTAGGTGGCCTCGAAGCCTTCGCGCTCGAGCTCGCGCACCGTGTCGAGCACCGCTTTGTGTTCGGTCTTGAGCGTGATGACGTGCTTGCCCTTGCCCTTGTAGAAATGGGCCGCGCCCTTGATGGCGAGGTTGTTCGACTCCGTCGCACCCGAGGTCCAGATGATCTCCTTGGGGTCGGCATTGACCAGCGCGGCGACCTGCTCGCGCGCGTCCTCCACCGCCTTCTCGGCCTCCCAGCCGTAGGCATGCGAGCGGCTTGCCGGATTGCCGAAATGCTCGGTCAGCCAGGGAATCATCTTTTCCGCCACTCGGGGATCCACCGGGGTCGTGGCCGAGTAGTCGAGATAGATCGGGAACTTCATTGAGTCTCTCCGCAGAGTCGTTGTTCGGGTGTTGATCGGTTCAGGCCGGTGAGGCTCAGGTGCTCACCGATGCCAGGTTCTTCAGTTCGCCCACGACACGGGCGAAGGTATTCATGAATTGCCGCACATCGGCCGCAGTCGTGCCGCGACCAAGGCTCACCCGCAGCGCGGCACGGGCGAGTTCGGGGGCCACGCCCATCGCCAGCAGCGTGTGCGAGGGCTCCGGGTTGGCGCTCGAACAGGCCGAGCCACTCGCACAGGCAAAGCCCGCGCGATCGAGCTTGCCGACAAGCGTCTCGCCGTCGAGCTGCGCGACGGCAAAGAACACCGTGTTGGGCAGTCGCGGCGCCGCCGCCGAAAAGACCTGCGCTCCGCACTGCGTGAGGGCGACCTCCAGGTCGTCGCGCAGCTGTCCGAGCCGCATCGCCTCGGCCTCGCGCACGGCGCGCGCGCGCTCACAGGCGACCCCGAAGCCCACGATCGCGGCCACGTTCTCGGTACCCGAACGCAAGCCCCGCTCCTGGCCGCCGCCGGCAATAAGCGGTGCCAGCTCGACCCGCTTGTCAACCACCAGCGCACCCGCGCCAAGCGGACCGCCGATCTTGTGCGCAGACAGCGTCATCGCATGCACGCCGAGCGCGCGGAAGTCCAGCGCCAGCTTGCCCAGCGCCTGCACCGCATCGGTATGAAACCACGCTCCGGCCGCCTTTGCCTGTGCAGCCAGAGAAGCCACATCCTGGATCACGCCGGTCTCGTTGTTCGCGAGCATCACCGACACCAGGCGCGGCCTGGCCGCAAGCACCGACTGCCAGTCGTCAGCATCGATCCGGCCCTGATCGTCGACCGCAATCTCGTGCAGCGACCAGCCTGCACGCTGCAGTTGCCGCGCGGGCTCACGCACGCAGGGGTGCTCGATCGAACTCACCGCCACCAATCCCGGCTTCGTGGTCGCCGCCGCGCCCTTCAGGAACAGGTTGTTCGCTTCCGAGCCACCGCTGGTGAATACAACTTCGGTCGCGTGCGCGCCCACTGCGGCCGCGACCCGCGCCCGCGCCTCGTCCACCGCCGCACGCGCCTGACGCCCATACTCGTGACGACTCGAGGCGTTGCCGAAGCGGACCGGGTCAGCCGCGCCGAGCCAGGGCAGCATCGCCTCGCGCACCACCGCATCGAGCGGCGTGGTGGCATTCCAGTCGAGATAGACCGGGGCAAAACTCATCGACAGGCCTCAGACCGCAGCCACGGTGCTCGTCGCCAGCGTGGCGCGACGACGGATGTTCTTCAACACGGCCATGTCGGCATCGGGTCGCACCTGACGATTCACCAGGGCCTCGAGCGTGACCGAATCCAGATAGGCGTACATGCGCTTGTTGAGGTTGGCCCACAGGTCGTGCGTCATGCAGCGATGGGCGTCGTGACAGTTCTCCTTGCCCCCGCACTGGGTCGCATCGAGCGGCTCGTCGACGGCAATGATGATGTCCGCCACCGTGATCGCGTCCATTTCACGAGCGAGGCGATAACCGCCACCCGGCCCGCGAATGCTGCTGACCAGCTGATGCCTGCGCAGTTTGCCGAACAACTGCTCGAGATAGGACAGCGAGATGCTCTGGCGCTCGGCGATCCCGGCCAGCGTCACCGGCCCGTCGGTCTGGCGTGCCGCCAGATCGATCATTGCCGTCACGGCGAAACGCCCCTTGGTCGTCAATCTCATGTTCGCTCCTGATGGATCCCGGTAACGGTCCGAGAGCGCAAAATGCCCCGCCCGTCGAATACCTTAACGTTTCGGTCGACTATACGTATCCCGACAAAAACGGTCAACTACTCGGGCCAACTCCATCCATTTGGTGCAGAACCGCCCCACGGACGCGACAGATCGCCGTCAATCGACCATCTTCGACAGCCGGTTGGCGTCGAAATCGTCGCTTGGGCCAACCGCCTCATCGAGCTTGACACCAGCGGCCTCGAGGCGGGCGATGATGGCCTGCAGGCGCCGGTCCGTTTCCACGGCATGGTCGAGCAGGCCATGCAGGGCCTTGGCCATCGGGTCATCCATGTCGCGCGTCACCCCATAGGCACTGAAGCCGATCTGCTCGGCCTTCTGCTCGCGTGCGGCATCGCGATCAGGGTCAACGACGCGGGCGGGGTTGCCGACGGCGGTCGCGCCCGCCGGCACCGGCTTCACGACCACGGCGTTGGAGCCGATCTTGGCACCGTCTCCGACCGTAAATCCTCCGAGCACCTTCGCCCCCGCACCGACCACCACCCCCCGACCCAGCGTCGGATGGCGCTTGGTGCCCCTGTAGAGCGAGGTTCCGCCCAGGGTCACCGCCTGATAGATGGTGCAATCATCGCCGATCTCGGCCGTCTCGCCGATCACCACCCCCATGCCGTGGTCGATGAACACGCGCCGCCCGACCACGGCCCCCGGGTGAATCTCGATCCCGGTGAGAAAGCGGCTGACGTGGCTGACGAAGCGCCCCACCCAATGCCAGCCGCGGATCCATGCGCCGTGCGCCAGCCGATGAAACATCAGCGCGTGGATGCCCGGATAACAGGTCAGCACCTCCAACGTGGAACGGGCTGCAGGGTCGCGCTCGCGCACGCTGGCCAGATCTTCACGCAGACGGCTGAACATTTTGTACTGGGCTCCGGAAGGCAAAGGTGAAAAAGGAGGTCTCGAGGGAAAGGCATGGCGCCGACCCCCTTGATGCTGATGCGCCCGCGCGATCGAGCAGACACACGCCGCATCTCCGCGCCTGGAGGTAAAACCATCGCGCGCGGCGCACCGCTCAATTCCCGACAATTTTAATCGACTTAATGCCGCAAACTCAAAGCCGACGGCTGATCAAGCGGCAATTACGCGCTGCGCACGGGCTCAACCGCGACGCTTGGGGCGCTCGAAGGTCGTCAACATCCCGCGCAGGATGGCCAACTCCTCGCGCTCGAGCCGCACCCGGTTGAACAGCCGCCGCATGCGCGGCAGCAGCCGCTTCGGATTGGCCGGATCGTGAAAGCCGCTGGCGGTGACCACACGCTCGAGGTGGGCCATGAAACCTTCGAAGTCGGCGTGGGTGGCGGGCTCGCCCTGTGCGTCGTGCGCCATGCCCACCGTAGCACCGAGCGCCGCCAGGCGGATCTCGTAGGCCAGCACCTGCACCGCCGCGCCCAGATTGAGGGAGGAGAACTCGGGGTCGGTGGGGATCGTCACCGGCATGCTGCACAGCCCCACTTCTTCATTGGTGAGGCCGCTGGTCTCGTTGCCGAACACCAGCGCCACCCTGCCTTCGGCACAGCGCGCGACGAGCTCGAGCGCCGCTTCGCGCGCGGGCAGGCGGGGCAGCGACAGTTCGCGCCGGCGCGCAGTGAGCGCCGCCGAGAACACGGTGTCGGCGAGCGCGTCCTGCAAGCTGGGCACCACGCGCGCCGACTCGAGCAGATCGAGCGCACCCGAGGCGCGCGCGGTCGCAACCTCATCGGGAAAGGACTCGGGCGCCACCAGCCACAGCTCGCGCAGGCCCATGGTCTTCATGGCGCGCGCGGCAGCGCCGATATTTCCGGGATGGCTGGTGCGCGACAGCACGACGCGGATGCGATCGAGCGCGAGGGGGCGATTCATATTAAGATTCCACGCTTTCCGAATTCTGCCGGGTTGCCTGCCTGGAATCTGCGTTCGACGGCGATCCAAGAGCGCCGCCACGCGGCATCGCAGGCCCCGCTTCTTTAACCGAGATCGCTTCGCATGCATCCCACCCTGAACATCGCCGTCAAGGCCGCACGTCGCGCCGCGACCGTCATCAACCGCGCTTCGACCCAGCTCGACCTGCTCACCGTGCAGTCAAAGTCGCCCAATGATTTTGTCACCGAGGTGGATCGCGCCGCCGAGCAGGCGATCATCGAAGTGCTGCGCGACGCCTTCCCGGGGCACGGGATTCTAGCAGAGGAGTCCGGCGAGTCCGGCCCCGACAGCGAGTTCAACTGGATCATCGACCCGCTCGACGGCACGACCAACTTCATCCACGGCTTTCCGCAATACGCGGTCTCCATCGCGCAGACGAAGAACGGCGTACTCGAGCACGCGGTGGTCTACGACCCGAACACCAACGAGCTGTTCACCGCCTCGCGCGGCAGCGGCGCCTTCCTCAACGACCGCCGTATCCGCGTGTCGCGCCGCACTCGCCTGAACGAGGCCTTGATCGGCACCGGCTTCCCGTTCCGCAAGTTCGACCAGGTCGACGCCTACCTGGCGATGTTCAAGGAGCTGACGCAAAAGACCGCCGGTATCCGTCGCCCGGGCGCCGCGGCGCTGGACCTCGCCTACGTCGCTGCCGGCCGCCTCGACGGCTTCTGGGAGATGGGCCTGTCGCCGTGGGACATGGCCGCCGGCGTGCTGCTGATCCAGGAAGCGGGTGGCCTCGTGTCCGACCTGTCCGGCGAAGGCAACTTCCTGACCACCGGCAACGTCGTCGCCGGCTCGCCGAAGATCTTCGGCCAGATGCTGCCCATCATCCAGGCCTATCGGCCGGCGGGCATGCAGGCCTGAATCCATCAGGAGCCGGGGATGCGCAGGCTCAGCGTGTCTCCGCGCTGGGTGAACTCGAGGTAACGCAGCACCGACATGCCGAGCAGAACCTCGTCACTGCGCATGCCGGGGTTGAGGTGAGCGCTCACGTTGCGCACCTCGAACGGGCCCAGCGTGAGCGCCTCGATGCGCGTCTGGCGCACCGTAACGCTGCCGTTGGCGGTCAGCACCGAGCCGGCGGCACCGGGCTGGAGCCCCAGCACCGGCCCCAGATGGGCGGGCACCGACACCTGGGTGGCACCGGTGTCGAGCAGGAAGCTCACCGGCTGGCCGTTGATCTGCCCGGGCGCGACGTAATGACCGAAGCGGTTGCGCTTGAGCACCAGCTCGGTTGCGCCGGGCGCCACCACCAGGTTTCGATTGGGGTTGTCGCGCTGCTCGAGCACCGAATCGAAACTCACCCAGCCCAGCCCGAGAAAGGCGAGCGAAGCCAGCAGGCCGAGTTTGCGGCCGATGCTGCGCGTATCCGATTCGGCAGGGCTCACAGCCGGCGTTCCTCCTCTTCGTGGCGGCCAGGGCAGCCACGGGTCCATCGACAATCACGCTCCCACTGACGACAACAAAGCACGCGAGAGGTTTCGGTTGGCACTCCGCTCTTCCCACGACACGAACTCGGCCGCTCGCACCGCGGCGCCTGCCTCCAGCATGGGCGAGGCCGAGATCGCTGCCCACACGCCGATGATGCAGCAGTATCTGCGGCTCAAGGCGCAGCATCCGCATACCCTGCTCTTTTACCGCATGGGCGACTTCTACGAGTTGTTCTTTGAGGACGCCGAGAAGGCCGCCCGCCTGCTCGACATCACCCTCACCACGCGCGGGCAGTCGGGTGGCAGACCGATCCGGATGGCGGGCGTGCCCTTTCACGCGGTCGAGCAATACCTTGCGCGCCTGGTCAAGCTCGGCGAATCGGTGGTGATCGCCGAGCAGGTGGGCGAGCCCGGCACGAGCAAGGGGCCGATGGAGCGCGCGGTAAGCCGCATCGTGACGCCCGGCACACTCACCGACGCCGCCCTGCTCGATGATCGCCGCGACGCGCTGCTGCTCGCCGCCAGCCTGCACCGCGGGGTGCTCGGCCTCGCCTGGCTCAATCTCGCCAATGGGGACTTCCGCCTTATGCAGTGCCCCGCCGAGGCCTTGCAGACCCAGTTCGAGCGTCTGCGCCCGGCCGAGGTGCTGATTCCCGACGGGCTTGCATTGCCCCTCCTCGACAGCCTGGCGCCGGCGCTGCGCAAGCTGGCCGACTGGCAATTCGATGCCGACACGGGTACCCGCCTGCTCACCGCCCACTTCGGCACGCGCGACCTCGCCGGCTTCGGCGTCGAGGACCTGCCGGTGGCGCTCGCCGCCGCCGCCGCGCTGTACGACTACGCCCAGGCCACACAGCGCCAGACCCTCGCCCACGTCACCGGGCTGAGCGTCGAGCGCGAGTCCGAATACCTGCGGCTCGATGCCGCCACCCGGCGCAATCTCGAGCTCACCGAGACCTTGCGCGGCGAGCCGGCACCCACGCTGCTGTCGCTGCTCGACAGCTGCACCACCAGCATGGGCTCGCGCTGGCTGCGCCACGCCCTGCACCACCCGCTGCGCGAGCGTGCCGTGCCCGCTGCACGCCAGGCCGCGGTCGCCGAGCTGGTCGGGGAGCGCACCGACTACGGCATCGACAGCCGCGACGGGCAGCTCGCCGCCACGGTGCGCAGCACGCTGCGTGGCGTGGCCGATGTCGAGCGCATCACCGCGCGCATCGCCCTGCGCAGCGCCCGCCCGCGAGACCTCTCCGCGCTGCGCGACAGCCTCGCCCGCCTGCCCGAACTCGACGCCGCGCTGCACGGCTGCCAAGCCAGCCTGCTCGGCGAACTGCGCGCCGCGCTCCACATCGCACCTGCGCCGCTCGAACTCCTGCAGCGCGCCATCGCCGCCGAACCGGCCGCGATGGTGCGCGACGGCGGCGTGATCGCCCCCGGCTTTGACGTCGAGCTCGACGAGCTGCGTGACATCCAGAGCAACTGCGGCGAGTTCCTGCTTGCCCTCGAGACGCGCGAGCGCGAGCGCAGCGGCATTACCGGCCTCAAGGTGGAATTCAACCGGGTGCATGGCTTCTACATCGAGGTCAGCCGTGCCAATGCCGACAAGGTGCCCGACGACTATCGCCGCAGACAGACGCTGAAGAACGCCGAGCGCTACATCACGCCCGAACTGAAGGCCTTCGAGGACAAGGCGCTGTCGGCGCAGGAGCGTGCATTGGCACGCGAGAAGCTCCTCTACGACGGCATTCTCGACGCCCTTGCCGAACACATCCCGAGCCTGCAGCGGATTGCCCGTGCGCTGGCAACCCTCGACGCCCTCGCCGCCTTCGCCGATGCGGCCCTGCGCTACGGCTACGTGCAGCCGCGCTTCACCGACACGCCCGGGCTGCACATCGGCGGCGGCCGTCACCCGGTGGTCGAGCGCCAGGTCGACAACTTCATCCGCAACGACGCCAGGCTGGGCGCCACCCGCCGCATGCTGATGATCACCGGGCCCAACATGGGCGGCAAATCGACCTTCATGCGCCAGGTGGCGCTGATCTGCCTGCTCGCCCACGTCGGCAGCTTCGTGCCCGCCGACAGCGCCACGCTGGGGCCGCTGGATGCAATCTTCACCCGCATCGGCGCATCCGACGACCTCGCCTCTGGGCGCTCGACCTTCATGGTCGAGATGACCGAGGCCGCCGCCATCCTGCACGGCGCCACCGAACACAGCCTGGTGCTGATGGACGAGATCGGCCGCGGCACCTCGACCTTCGACGGCCTGGCGCTCGCCTTCGCCATCGCGCGTCAGCTGCTGGAGAAGAACCGCAGCCTGACCCTGTTCGCGACCCATTACTTCGAGCTCACCCGGCTCAACGGCGACTACCCGGAGTGTGCCAACGTGCATCTGGATGCGGTCGAGCATGGTCACCGCATCGTCTTTCTGCATGCCCTGGAAGAGGGACCCGCCAGCCAGAGCTACGGCATCGAGGTCGCCGCACTCGCCGGCATCCCGGCCGGCGTCATCCGTGATGCCAAGCGCCGCCTGCGCGCGCTGGAGAACCGCGAGATCGATGCGGGCCCGCAGGCCGACCTATTTGCCTCGCTGCCCGAGCCCGCGCAGGACGAGGCCTTGTCGCACCCCGTGCTCAGCGCACTGGCAGAGCTCGACCCCGATACACTCAGTCCGCGTGAGGCGCTCGAACGCCTGTATGCACTCAAGCGCCTCGCCAGCGCCTGAGGACCGCAAGCGCAACGCCCGCTCCCCACTGATCCCCTGTACGCACCCGCATGAACCCCTCCATCGACATCTCGGAAGCCGCTGGCGTCCGTTACTTGCACTTCGGCTCGGAATGGATCCAGGGCGCGATGCGCATCCGCAAGCCCAACGCCCTCGAGCTCGCCTACACGCGCGAGATGATGGCCGGGCTGCTGCTGCGCGACGGCCTCGCCGAAGACGGCGGCCACTGGCCGCGCAAGGTCCTGATCATTGGTCTCGGCGCCGCCTCGCTGGCCAGATACATCCATCACAGCCTGCCGCAGAGCCGCATCCGCGTGGTCGAGATCGCCCCCGCCGTGGTGGCGGCCGCACGCCAGTTCTTCAAGCTGCCGGCCGAGGACGCACGCTTTTCAATCCATATCGGCTGCGGCGCACAGTACGTGCTCGAGCGTGACGAAACCTGGGACTACATCCTGATCGACGGCTATGACAGCCGGGCGCGCGCTGGCGCGCTCGACACCCTGCCCTTTCATCAGGCGGTACGCAGCCGGCTGTCGGACCGCGGCCTGATGGCGGCCAATCTTTTCGGTCGCTCGCGTGGCTACAAGAGCAGCCTGGAAAGAATCATCCGTGCCTACGACGACAGGGCGATCGCCTTTCCGTCCTGCGACAGTGGCAACGTCGTCGCATTTGGCGCCGCAGGAGAAGCCATCGAACGCAGCGTGTCCGAGCTGCGCGAGCGCGCCCGCGGGCTGAAGGCTGCAACGGGGCTTGACCTCGGCCCCACGGTGGCTCGGCTCGAACAGTCGGGCAGCCTGCCCGGTGGGGTGCTCAGGCTGTGATCCTGCGCGCACCGCGCGCGACCCGGTTCGATGCATCTGCAGGCATGGCCAGAACAAGCCGGTCCGCGGTATTGTCCACCCGGCGCGAGGGCCTGCACACGGCTCGTTTGAATGAGGCAGAATCTGAATGAGTACCTTTCTGATCACACTGATCATCGTCGGCATCGTCATCGCCGCGATGGCCATCGGCGTCATGTTTGGTCGCAAGCCGATCGCCGGTAGCTGCGGCGGCATCGGTGCAATCGGCCTTGACTGCGAGTTCGGCTGCAAGAAGCCCTGCTCGAAGCGTCAGGCCCGCATGGAGGCCGCCAAGGCCGAACAACAACACTGACCCTCGGGAGACACCATGCTCAGTTCCCTGCTCGTCAAGGATTACATGATCGGCGACCACCTCGCCTTCACTGCCCAGACCGACCTGCTCAGGGCGGTGCATACCTTGCTGGAGCATCGGCTCAGCGGCGCACCGGTGGTGGACGAAAACAATCGCCTGATCGGCTTCCTGTCCGAGAAGGACTGCCTGAAGGCCGCCCTCGATGCCTCCTACTTCCGGCGTGAGGCGGGCAGCGTGCAGGAGTTCATGAGCACCGACGTGGCCTCCATCTCGGGCGACGCCAGCCTGATCGACGCGATCGAAATGTTCATCGGTGACCACTATCGCTGCCTGCCCGTGGTCGAGGGCTCGCGCCTGATCGGTCAGATCTCGCGGGTCGATATCCTCAAGGGCCTGGAAAAGCTGCGCCGCGACGGTCACTGACGCAGCCCGGCCGGTCGCTCAGGCCGGCGCATCCTCCACCTCTGTGGGGGGCAACCATAGGCACAGGCCCTTGTTCGCCCTGGCGATGTCGCTCAGCACGGACTCATGCGCCTCGAGCTCGGCCGCAGTCGGGCGCAGGATCCTGAGCGTGGCGCGTCGCTCGAGCGCGCCTGCGGCATCCGCCTCGCGCGGTAGGGTTTCCTCTTCTAGGCCGATCATCAGGCTTTCCTGTCCGCGCGTCATGGCCAGGTAAACATCCGCCAGCAGCTCGGCGTCGAGCAGCGCGCCGTGCAGTTCGCGACGGGCGTTGTCGATCTCGTAGCGATCGCACAGGGCATCGAGCGAGGCCTTCTTGCCGGGGTTCTGCTCCTTGGCGAGCTTGAGGGTGTCGATCACCCCGCAGCACAGGCTCGCCAGCCGCTCGCGGCCAAGCAAGTGCAGTTCGTTGTCGAGAAAGCCGACATCGAAGCTGGCGTTGTGGATCACGAGTTCGGCATCGCGCACGAAGTCCTCGAACGCCACCGCAACCTCGGCGAACCGAGGCTTGTCGGCAAGGAACTCCTCGGTGATGCCATGCACCGCGACCGCCTCGGCATCGATTCCCCGCTCGGGGTTGATGTACACATGGAAGTGGCGGCCGGTGAGACTGCGGTTGAGCAGTTCCACGCAGCCGATCTCGATCACCCGGTCGCCATTGCGCCAGTCCAGTCCGGTCGTCTCGGTATCGAGCACAATTTGTCGCATCGGTCTTCCTGTCGGCCGTCGGCCTTTCCTTCGCTTCCGGGGCCACTGTTTACCGCGGCCCGCCGGTTCTAACCCGTGACGAGGTGCGTTGCACAATCCGCACCGTCGGCCACCCTTCACATCGGTTGCAGGCTCAGCCCTGCACCGCCGCGCCGGCCTTGCGCACCGCGTCCACCCCGCGCCGCGCGAGTTCATCGGCGCGCTCGTTCTCCGGATGCCCGGCGTGCCCGCGCACCCACAGCCACTTCACCTGGTGCCGCGCCGCAGCCTCGTCGAGCGCACGCCACAGGTCGGCATTCTTGACCGGGGCCTTGGCGGCCGTCTTCCAGTCGCGTGCCTTCCAGCCATGGATCCACTCCGAAATACCCTTCTGCACATACTGGCTGTCGGTGTGGACACGGGCGGCCACAGGTCGCTTCAAGGCCTCCAGCGCGCGGATGACCGCGAGCAGCTCCATGCGGTTGTTGGTCGTTGCCGGCTCTCCGCCCCAGATCTCCTTCTCGTGCGCACCCGCGCGCAGGATCGCGCCCCAGCCACCCGGTCCCGGATTGCCGCTGCAGGCGCCGTCGGTGTAGATATCGACCACTTCTTCCATTTACTGCGTTTTCCTTGATCCGCCGTCGCGCTGGGCGACCGGCGATAGTCGTTTCGACGCGGCCTTGCGGCTGCGCCAGTGAGGGGTGATGAGGCGCATGCCATGCACCCGCTTCACCCCGTGCAAGAGGTAGGCCGCGCCAAGCACCGGCCACCATCGCCTGCCGGCTCGATCCATGAACTGCCAGCGCTGCAGCCACTTGAGGCTGCTCGCCGGGGGCGCATAGCAGCCGAAGCCGTTGCCCTGGATCTCGAAGCCAAGCAGCGTCAGCCAGTCGCGGATCCGCATCACGGCGCGATACTGCCCGCGCCAGGGCGGCGCCGCGTCCTTGCGGCGCGTCAGCAGCCGGCGCAGCCCCCACAGGCTGAGCGGATTGAAGCCGCTGATGACCACGCTGCCCTCGGGCACCAGCACACGCTCAACCTCGCGCAACACGCGATGCGGATGCTCTGAAAACTCCAGCACATGCGGCAACAGGACCAGGTCGATGCTGGCCGAGGCGAAGGGCAGCTCGAACTCCTCTGCCACCACGCCGCTGTCGGCCACCCGCCCGCACACCACCCGGTACGGCATGCGGTTGGCGCGCAGCAGGTCGAGACCCGGCAGGCCGACCTGCACTGCGTTGTAGCCGAAGACATCCGCCACCATCCGGTCCAGCCCGTCCTGCTCCCACTCGAGCAGGTACTGCCCCTGCGGGGTTTGCAGCCAGTCCTTGAGATCGAGGATTGACATCGGCTCTCAGGTCCTCACAATTCGCGGGATGGACATTATCCCCC
The DNA here is from genome assembly GCF_047806685.1 of Thauera sp. WH-1. Classification (NCBI taxonomy): domain Bacteria; kingdom Pseudomonadati; phylum Pseudomonadota; class Betaproteobacteria; order Rhodocyclales; family Zoogloeaceae; genus Thauera; species Thauera sp. WH-1. The sequence continues at coordinate 22,232 of NZ_JBLQGP010000017.1, read as the reverse complement.
TTCCTGCCTTTCGCGATAACTACATCTGGCTGCTGCATGACGGACACCATGCGCTGGTGGTCGATCCAGGCGACGCCACCCCGGTCGAAGAAGCACTCGCGCGCCTGGGCCTCAATCTGAAAGCCATCCTCGTCACGCACTGGCACGCCGATCATGTTGGCGGTCTCGCGCGGCTGCTGGCGCGCTGGCCCGTTCCGGTGTTCGGCCCCGCAGGGGAAACCATCGAGGGCGTCAGCAAGCACCTGCGCGAAGGTGACGAGGTTCGCCTCGCCGAGCCTGCCGTGACCTTCAGGGTAATGGACGTCCCCGCTCACACCGCCGGCCACATCGCCTTCGTCGGCATCGACCTGGAGCCTGGTGTCGTGTTCTGCGGCGACACCTTGTTCTCGGCCGGCTGCGGCCGCCTGTTCGAGGGCACGCCTGCGCAGTTGGCGAGCGCGCTCGCCAAACTCGCCGCCCTGCCCGCCGACACCCGCGTCTGCTGCACGCACGAATACACCCTGTCCAACCTTGCGTTCGCGCGGGCCGCCGAGCCGGACAACCCCGAGCGCGACGCCTATGCCCTTGACTGCGCCGCGCGCCGCGAACGCGGTGAGCCGACCCTGCCGAGCACCATCGGGCGCGAGCGTGCGATCAACCCCTTCCTGCGCACCGACCGCCCGGGCGTGATCGACGCCGTTGCCGCCCACAGCGGCGAGCGGCCCACCGATGCACTCGCCTGCCTCGCCGCGCTGCGGGCATGGAAGGACCGCTTCTGAAGCGCCCCCCAATGCCCACCTCGCCCCACGGTACGCACCTGCGCCCCTCCCGCCTCGCCCTTGCCATCGCCTGCGCGACACTCGTCCTCGTTGCGCCGCAGCTGCGTGCGCAGACCGCAGGCGGCATGGCGCCCGCCGGCGAACCCGCACCGCCCGGCGCGATCACCGCCGAGCGCCGGATACCCGGCGAGCCCACGCCGGTGCTCGAGGAGGAGATCGTCGTCGAGCGCGTGCTGACGCTCGACCTCACGCGCGACGCCAACGACATCTGGGACCGCATCCGGCGCGGCTTCAGCATGCCCGACCTGGACAGCCAGCGGGTGATGGATCAGCAGGCCTTCTACCTCAACCGGCCGGGCTTCCTGAAGCAGGTCTTCGCCCGCGGCGGACGCTACCTGTACTACATCGTCGATGAGCTCGAACGCCGCGGCATGCCGACCGAGATCGCACTGCTGCCCATGGTCGAGAGCAGCTACAATCCGATGGCCTACTCACGCGCCCACGCCTCCGGGCTGTGGCAGTTCATCCCGTCGACCGGCAAGCACTACAACCTGACCCAGGACACCTGGGTGGACGAACGCCGCGACGTGATCGCCTCCACCAACGCCGCGCTCGACTACCTGCAGCGCATCTACGACATGCATGGCGACTGGCACCTCGCGCTGGCCTCCTACAACTGGGGCGAGGGTTCGGTGCAGCGCGCCCTGCGGCGCAACGCCGAGGAAGGCCTGCCACAGGAATACATGCACCTGCGCATGCCCGACGAGACGCGCAACTACGTCCCCAAGCTGCAGGCCATCAAGAACATCGTCGCCGAGCCCGAGCTGTTTCACTTCGAGCTGCCCTACGTCGCCAACGAGCTGCATTTCGTCACTGTCGACGCCCCCGTCGGCGTCGACCTCGCCACCGCCGCGCGCCTGTCGGACATGCCGCTGGACGAATTCCTGGCGCTCAACCCGGGCTTCAATCGGCCAGCGATCACGACGCCGGGGCAGACCTTCATCGTGCCCACCGACCGCGCCGAACAGCTCGAGGAAGGCCTGGCCGAGCTCGAGCGCAGCGGCAAGGGCTGGCGCATGCACGTCTTGGCCGGCGGCGAGTCGCTCGATGCGGTCGCCGGCCGCCACGGCCTGAGCACGGCGCAACTGCGTCGGCTCAACGGGCTCGCACCGGGCAGCAACCCGGGCTCTGGCCATGCGCTGCTGGTGCCGGACGGGGTCGATCCCGATGGTGCGCTCGAGGTCAGTGCCCTGCTGCCCTTCGCCGCTGCCGCCGCCGCGAGCCAGCAGGGCCTGCGCCTTGCCCCGGCAGGCGCAGGCCGCGGCCAGCCCCAGCTCAAGTCGCCCAAGCCGGTGCCGCGCGGCGCTGGCAGCGGTGAGCGCCGCAACAACAACCGCTCGCGCTGATCAGGGCTCCAGGCGCGGCCAGTGGCAGCGCACGCGATGACCCCGACCAAACTCGGTCACCGACGGGTAGCTGAGCCGGCACACGTCGGTAGCGTGGGCGCAACGCGGATGGAAATGACAGCCACTGGGCGGGTTGAGCGGCGACGGCAGGTCGGTCGCCGCTCCCGCAGCCGCGGCGGACATGACGCCGTCGGTGTCGCTCCCGATGCGGGGTACGGCCGCCATCAGGCTGCGCGTGTAGGGGTGGAAGGGCGCGCTCAGTACACGCTCCACCGGCCCCTGCTCGACGATACGGCCCAGATACATCACCGCCACCTCGTCGGCGAGGTATTCCACCACGGCCAGGTTGTGGGTGATGAACAGGTAGGCCAGCCCATGCTCGCGCTGCAGTTCGCGCATCAGGTTGAGCAGTTGGGCCTGTACCGAGACGTCGAGCGCACTCGTCGGCTCGTCGCAGATGATCACGCGGGGCATCACGGCCAACGCACGCGCCACCGCGATGCGCTGGCGTTGCCCGCCCGAGAATTCATGCGGATAGCGCCAGCGCATCTCGGCCGGCAGGCCGACACGGGCCAGCAGTTCGTCCACCCGCAGGCGCCGTTGCTGCGCGTCCGGCTCGACGCCGAGCGCGATCATCCCCTCCTCGATGATCTCGCCCACCCGCATACGCGGATTGAGCGAGGCGAAGGGGTCCTGGAACACCATCTGCACCGCCCGCCGCATGGGCTGCAGCGCCTCGGGCGGCAAGGCGCTGACGTTCTCGCCGTCGAGAAAGAGCTCGCCACTGGTGGGCTCGATCAGGCGCAGGATGGCCTTGCCCACGGTGGTCTTGCCACAGCCGGACTCGCCGACCAAGGCCAGGGTGCGCCCGGCCATCAGGTTCAGGCTGACCCCATCGACCGCCTTGAGCTCAGCCACCTTGCGCTTGAGCAAGCCCTTGCGCACCGGGAAATGCACCGCAAGCTCGCGCACCTCCAGCACCGGCTGTGTCGCTCGCTGACGATGCGCAACCGCCGCCACGGCTTGCTGCAGGTCGAGCGCACGGGGGACACTGACCCCTTCGTAAAGGTGGCAACGCACCGCCTGCGGGCCGAGCCGATGCCAGCCCGGCGCCTCCTCGTCGCAGCGGTCGAAAGCCATCTGGCAGCGCTCGGCAAAGCGGCAACCGTGAAACGCACGGTCGAGGCCGGGCACACTGCCCTCGGGCGCGTCGAGGGGCGCGCCACGGCGTTCCACAGCCGGCAAGGCCGCGAACAGCTTGCGCGAATAGGGATGCAGCGGCGCGGCGAAAAACGCGTCGCGCGGGCCCGTCTCAACCAGCTCGCCGGCGTACATCACGCCGACGTCATGGGCCATGCGCGCAACCACGCCGAGGTCATGGGTGATCAGCAGCATGCCCATGCCGCGTTCGCGCTGGATATTCGCGAGCAAGGCCAGCACCTGGGCCTGGATCGTCACGTCGAGGGCGGTGGTCGGTTCGTCGGCGATCAGCAACTGCGGCTGGCCGGCAAGCGCCATGGCGATCATCACCCGCTGCTTCATGCCGCCCGAGAACTGGAAGGGATAGTCGTGCAGGCGCCGCTCCGGGTCAGGAATGCCGACCGCCTCGAGCAGGCGGCAGGCCTCGGCCGCCGCGCCGGCCCCGTGCAGGCCGTGCTGCGCCAGCGCCTCGGTGATCTGCGCGCCGATGCTCATCACCGGGTTGAGACTCGTCGACGGCTCCTGGAAGATCATGCCGATACGGCCGCCGCGGATCGCGCGCATGGCGGACTCGGGCAGCGCCAGCACATCCTCCCCGCTCAGCCGGACACGCCCACCCACGATGTAGCCGCCGTCCGGCAGCATGCGCGTCAGCGCCAGCGCAGTCATCGACTTGCCGCAGCCGGACTCGCCGAGCAACGCAAAGGTCTCGCCCGCGCGGATGCTGAAGCCCACCCCGTCGACTGGCCGAATGTCGTCGCCCGCTCGCTCGATCACCACGCGCAGGTCGGACACCTGCAGCAGGGGGGCTGCCGCATCGGGCGGGCTGGAAGTGGACATGGAAACGGTCACGCGTAGCGAGAATCAGGGCAGAGCGAACTCGGCCCCCGCTCCGGCGAGCGGGGGCCGACGCATGTGAAAGGGGCCGCAAGTGCGGCCCCCGAATTGGTGCTTAGTGGTGGTGGCCACCCGGTCCGTGCACGTGACCGTGACTCACCTCCTCGGCGGTGGCCGGGCGGACTTCGGCGATCGTGACGTCGAACACCAGCGCCACGCCGGCGAGCGGATGGTTGCCATCGACCACCACCTTGCCATCGGCGATGTCGGTGACACGGTAGACCAGGTCTTCCTCACCGTCGTCGGACACGCGCTCGAAGCTCATGCCCACCTCGATGTTGTCGGGGAACAGCTTGGCGTCCTCGACCAGGATCAGGTCCTCGTCGTAATCACCGAAGGCGTCTTCCGGCTGCAGCTTGACCTGAAGCTGATCACCGACCTTCTTGCCGTGCAGGGCCTCTTCCAGGAGCGGAAAGATGCCGTCGTAGCCACCATGCAGATACACCAGCGGGTGATGACCGTCATCGATGACGGCGCCGTCCGGGTCGCGCACGGTATATTGCAGCGTCACCACGCTGTTCTTGACGATTTCATTTTGCATTCTGCGATTCCAGTTCCTTGACGAGTTCAAAAACCGTGGCCGCGTGGCCACGAGGCGCCACATCGTAGAGTGCGTGGCGGATCCTGCCCTGCTTGTCGATGATGAAGGTCGACCGCCGCACACCCATCTTCTTCACACCGTCGACTTCGCGCTCCTGCCAGACCTTGTAGAGTCGGCAGGCCTCGGTGTCCGAGTCCGACAGCAGGCGGATGGACAGCCCTTCCTTGTCGCGGAATTCAGCGTGGGTCAGACAGTCGTCAGGACTCACGCCAAGCACGATGCAGTCGTAGCGGGCAAACTCATCCTCGTGGTCGCTGAAATCGGCGGCCTGGAGGGTGCAACCCGGCGTGTTGTCGCGAGGGTAGAAATAGAGCACCACATTGTGCTTGCCGACCAGGGATGCGAGGTCGAAAATCTCCATATCGGCATCCGGCAGCGAGAATGCGGGGGCAATGTCTCCGCTCTGAAGCATGTGGTCTCCCTGATGTGGGGTGGATTCTAGCCGAGACATTCGACTAACACTACCGGCACCGGGTCGGACTTGGGTGTGGTCGAGCACTGGGTACTCCTCCGTGCTTGTTGTCGTGCTGTTGTCACGCGTCAGGGTGCCGCCAGCCGACACCATGGTGAAGCAATAGCCCAGATCGGGGCTGGGCTCAAGATGCAGCGCATCATTGCCGCCTCGCCTGCCCCCGTTCAATGGAGGTCATTCCTCATGCCGCACGCTGCTGCCTCGCTGCGCCCGCTCCCCGTCACCATGCGCGCCATGGTGCTCCAGCGCCCCGGTGAGCCCTTGCGCCTGCAGGCGCTGCCGGTTCCTCGACCCGGCGCGGGGCAGGTGCTGCTGCAGGTTGAGGCCTGTGGCGTGTGCCGCACCGATCTGCACCTCATCGACGGCGAGCTGCCCGAGCCCGTGCTGCCGATGATTCCAGGGCATGAGATCGTCGGCCGGGTGGTGGCGGTCGGCGAGGGCGTCACCGGCATTGCCCGCGGGCAGCGCATGGGCGTGCCCTGGCTGGGGTGGACCTGTGGCCACTGCGCCTACTGCACCGGCGCGCGCGAGAACCTGTGTGACGAGGCGCGCTTCACCGGCTACCAGATCCAGGGCGGCTATGCGGAATACACCGTCGCCGACGCACGCTACTGCTTTGCACTCGGCGACGCGCTCGATGCCGCAGCAGCGGCCCCGCTGCTGTGCGCCGGGCTCATCGGCTACCGCGCGCTGACGATGGCGGGCGACGCGCGGCGGATCGGGCTGTATGGCTTTGGCGCCGCCGCCCACATCATCGCCCAGGTGGCGCACTGGCAGGGCCGCGAAGTCCATGCCTTCACCCGTGCCGGCGACAGCGAAAGCCAGGCCTTCGCCCGCCAGCTCGGCGCGAGCTGGGTCGGCAGCGGCGCAGAGCGGCCGCCGCATGCGCTGGATGCGGCGCTGATCTTCGCGCCCGCCGGCGAGCTGGTGCCCGCCGCGCTGCGCACCCTGGCCAAGGGCGGCACCGTCGTCTGCGCCGGCATCCACATGAGCGACATTCCCTCCTTCCCCTACGACATCCTGTGGGGCGAGCGTCGCATCGTGTCGGTGGCCAACCTCACCCGCCGCGATGGCGACGAGTTTCTCGCCCTTGCGCCGCGCGTTCCGGTCCGCACCGAGATCACTCGTTTTGCGCTGGAGCAGGCCAACAGTGCGCTCGAGCGGCTGCGCCGCGGCGCCCTGCAGGGTGCGGCCGTACTCGTGCCCTGAGGCGTCTGCGCCAGTGCGTTCGACTTGCCCTCGGCGGATAACTGTTTAAAATTACAGCCACCCCATGGAGGCTGTGATGACCGCCCGAAACGAAACCCTCACCGCGCGCCAGCAGGAAATCCTCGATTTCATTCGCGCCACCCTCGAGTCCGAAGGCCGCCCGCCGACCCGCGCCGAAGTGTGCACCGCTTTCGGCTTCCGCTCGCCCAATGCCGCCGAGACCCATCTGCGCGCGCTCGCGGCCAAAGGGGCCATCCTGCTCGAGGAGGGGCGCGCGCGCGGCATCCGCCTGGCCGAGGCCCTCGGCCTGCCACTGGTCGGTCGGGTCGCGGCCGGCAGCCCCATCCTCGCCGCCGAACATGTCGAGGCCCGCTATCAACTCGACCCCGCGCTGTTCTCGCCCAAGGCCGACTACCTGCTGCGCGTGCGCGGCATGAGCATGCGTGACGCCGGCATCCTCGACGGCGACCTCATCGCCGTGCGTCGCAGCGGCGAGGCACGCAATGGCCAGATCGTCGTCGCCCGCGTGGAGGACGAGGTCACCGTCAAGACCTTGCAGCGCAAGGGCGCGCTGGTCGAACTGCTGCCGGCCAATCCCGACTACGCACCCATCGTGGTCGATACCCGCAGCGAAGCGCTGGTCATCGAGGGCATCATGGTCGGGCTGATCCGCAAGGATCACTGAGCCAGACGCCGCTGCCTGCACGCTCACACCTCTCAACATGGCCTTTCCTGCGCGCCACGCCCTGGATGAAGCCTGGCCCGCAAGCTCAGCGTCGGGTCCGGGGGCAATCCTGGCGGCCCTGCCCACGGGCAGCGTCTGGCAGGCGAACCGCATCGCACACAGCCAAAGCGAAGCGCGCCCGAGCGGTTTCGCCGCGCTCGACCGCGAACTGCCTGGTGGCGGCTGGCCCTCAGGCGCGCTGATCGAACTCCTGCTCGACCGGCCCGGTGCCGGCGAGCTGTCGCTGTTGCTGCCGCTGCTCGGCCGCACCCCCGCCGAACGCTGGATCGCCTGGGTCGCGCCACCGCTGCTGCCCTACCCCCCTGCGCTGCTGCGCGCCGGCGTGCCGCTGTCGCGGCTGCTGCTGATCCAGCCCAGGCGCAGCGAAGACGCACTGTGGGCCGCGCGCCAGGCCGCCGCGTCCGGCAGTTGCAGCGCCGTGCTGGCCTGGATGCAGAAGCTCGACAACGCCGCACTGCGCCGGCTGCAACTGGCGGCCGAAGACAGCGCGACACCGGTGTTCCTGTTTCGCCCGCGCTCGGCAGGCGGACAGGCCTCGCCCTCCCCGCTGCGGCTGGCGCTCAGCCCCGCCGGCGAGCAGTTGCGCATCGACATCCTGAAGCGCCGCGGCCCACCATCGGCCCGCCCGCTGATGCTGACGATCCACCGCGATCTGCAGCGGGACCCGGTACGCACGGGGCTGCGTCTCGCAAGCTGAGCGCCACCGCCCCCCATGCTCTGGCTCGCCATCCTGCTGCCGGCACTGCCGCTGCAAGTCTTCACCCGCGGTGCGCGCGCGGACACCGCGATCGCCGTGACGGCCGCCCCCGCCCAGGCCTGCATCCTCGCCGCCAGCCCGTTCGCCACCGCTGCGGGCGTGCGCCCCGGGCAACGCAGCGCGAGCGCGCTGGCCCTGCTGCCCGAACTGCAACTGCACGCCCGCGCGCCGGAACGCGAAGCCAGGGCGCTGCATGAGATCGCAAGCTGGGCCGCACGCTTCACCCCGCGCCTGAGCCTGTCGCCGCCCGATGCGGTCCTGCTCGAGATCGGCAGCTGCCTGCGCCTGTTCGGCAACGCCCAGCTCATCGAGGCCGAGGTGCAGGCGGGGCTGCGCGAGCTCGGCTTCGAAGCGCACACCGCCTGCGCCCCAACGGCGCTGGCCGCACGCTGGTTCGCGCGTGCCAACGGCCGCAGCCCGACCGCGGCGGACTGGCTGGACGCGCTCGAGCGCCTGCCGCTCGATGTGCTTGGCGACGAGGACGGCTGTGACGCCGCCACCCTGGCGCTACTCGCCGGCCTCGGCCTGCGCACGCTGGCCGAGTTGCACCGCCTGCCCGCCGCCGGCCTCGCCCGCCGTGGCGCCCAGGCCGCCATGCACTGCCTGGCGCGCGCGCGGGGCGAGACCCCGGACCCGCGCCCCTGGTTCGAGGTCGGCGAAAGCTTCGATTGCGGCCTCGCGCTGCCTGCACCGACTCACCATGCCGAAGCCCTGCTGTTCGCCGCCCGTCGCCTGTTCGCCAGCCTCGGCGGATGGCTGCGCGCCCGCCACGCCGCCATCGACCACTGTCGCTTGCTGCTCGAGCATGAATACCAGCCTGCGACCGGGCTTGAGCTGGTGCTCGGCAGCCCCAGCCAGGACGAGTGCCGCCTGCTGCTCATCGCCCGCGAGCGCCTCGGTACGCTGCAACTTGCGGCCGATGTGAGCGGCTTGCGGCTCCTTGCCGAGCACACCCTTGCCGCCGCGACCTCGAGCACGGACCTGTTCGACGATAGCAGCCGCGTCCGGGAACAGGCCGATCTGCTGCTCGATCGCCTGCGCGCCCGACTGGGGCGCGACCGGGTCAGCCAGCTCCGTGCCCTGCCCGACCACCGGCCGGAGGCGGCCTGGGCAGGCCTGCCCCATCCGCCCGCAGGGCGCACGGGCGCCAGGGCCGTCGTGGCGAAGGGCACGCTCCCGGCCTGGCGCCCCCCCGCGACCGATCGCCTGCGTCCGCTGTGGCTGCTCCCCACGCCACGCAGCGTCGATCCCGACGCCTTCGTGCTGTTGAGCGAAGCCGAGCGCATCGAGTGCGGCTGGTGGGACGAGCAGCCGGTATGCCGCGACTACTACCTGGCGCGCGACACCCGTCAGGCCTTGTGCTGGATCTACCAGTGCCTCGACAAGCCGCAAGCCTGGTATCTGCATGGCTATTTCGGCTGATCGATGCATCGGCCTCGTCAGGCCCAGGGGCGCGCACCACGGTCCGCATTCCCGCCCATCACCGCCCCGGTACCGCCCGCTCGGCGTAGTACACTTGCGCGTCGATCCCCAGCAACGCGCAGCCCCTGCGCCCGCAGCCCACAATGCCCCAAGTACCCCAGCACGCCCCCCCGAACGCCTCATCCCTGTCCGCCGCCGCTACGCCGGCTGCCGCCCACGGCACGCTGCCGGCCGGCGATCGCAGCCGGCAGCGTGCCCTCTTCTGCCTGCTCGTCTGCGTCGTCGCCCTCCCTGCTTCCTGGCTGCTGTTCTCCCAGCTCGAGCGCCTGTGGCCCACGATCGCCGCCATGGAAGGCCTGCTCTTCATGGCAGCCACCACCCTGCTCGGCGCGGCGATGGCAGTCGGTCCGCTGGCCGCCGCACTCGGCTTCCTGCTTGCGGTGTGGTTCGGCGTGGAGAGCGTCTATCGCCCGCGCCGTCGCCCCTCGCCCGCACTGGACCGCTTCATCATCGGCGCTGGCCTGCTGGTCTGGTTTGCCCCTGCGCTCAGCGCCATCGGCATTGCCCTGCAGGCTGTGGTGCGCGGCCGCATCCATTTCGTGCGCCCACCGCGTGACTACCTGCTCGCCACCGATCCCATCGCCTTCTGGCAAGGTGTCGGTTTCTGGCTGATCATGGCAGCGCTGTTCGCCTTCCTCGCCTGGCGCTACTGGCGCCCCCGCCTGCTGTCGGGCAAGCCCCACGGCGAGTGATCGCAGCGGCGCCGCGCTCGCCACGGCCACCACGCGCCCACCAGACTCCCGGGGCTGATGCGCGGCGCCGCGCTCAGGCGCCCAGCCAGCCCTTGCGCAGCGCCACCGCACGCTCGCCGCTGCGCGCAGCCAGCTTGAGCACGTACTTGTCAGCCGGCGGCTCAGCCAGCTCGACCTGGAACACCTTCAGTTCGTCGCGGCGGAAGGCGTGCAGTTCGACGCGATCGCCCGGCCGGCGGCGCTTGAGCTGCGTCTCCAGACCCTTGGCCGTCAGTTTCAGCCCGTCGAGCGCGATCAACACGTCACCAGCCGACAGCCCCGCGCGCTGCGCCGGGCCCCCATCGTACACATTGGCGATGCGCGCCTCGCTGTCGCCCGGGGCGAGCTTGAGGCCCAGGCCGGGCGCGGTGCTGGCCGGCTCGACGGCGAGCTCGACACCGAAGCCCTTCAGGAGGCGTTCGAGCGGCAAGTCGTCGGTGCCTTCGACCGCCTGCTGCAGCCAGCGCGCCAGGCGCTTGCCGAGCACCGCGCCGCCGACCTCGCGCACGGCATGGTAGATGCCGTCCTCGGCCACCCCGACCCCCGTCTGGCCATGGTCGGCCCACAGCTTGCGCATCACGTCATCGAGACTGCAGCGCCCTTCGCTGCCGGCGCGCAGTTGCAGGTCCAGTGCCAGCGCGATCAGCGCCCCCTTGGCGTAATAGCTGACGACGGCATTGGGTGCGTTCTCGTCCTGGCGGTAGTACTTGGTCCACGCATCGAAGGACGAGTCCGCCACGCTCTGCTTCAGGCGGCCACTGCCGCGCATCACGTTGGACACCGTCTTGGCCAGCAGGCCGAGGTAATCCTCAACCCCGATCACGCCGCTGCGCACGAGGGCGAGGTCGTCGTAGTAGGAGGTGAAGCCCTCGAAGGCCCACAGCAGGCGGGTGTGGTTCTCGCGCGTCAGGTCGTAGGGGGTGAACGCGGCCGGCTTGATGCGCTTGACGTTCCAGGTATGGAAGTACTCGTGGCTGCACAGGCCGAGAAAGGACTTGTAGCCGTCGGGCAGCCCCTCCATGCCCTTCCACGGCAGTTCGTCGCGCGCGCACAGCAGCGCGGTCGAGGCGCGATGCTCGAGGCCGCCATAGCCATCGCCCACCACCATGGTCAGGAAGAGGTAGTAATCGACCGGGGCGGGCGCGCCAAACAGGTCGATCTGCCACGCGCAGATGCGCTCGAGGTCGGCGCAAAGGCGATCGAGATCGCAATCATGGCGACCGGTCAGGGCGATATCGTGAGGGACGCCGGCGGCCTCGAAGCGCGCGAGCGTGAACTCGCCCATCTCGACCGGATGGTCGATGAGCTCGTCGTAGTCGCGGGCGCGAAAGCGGCCGAAGCGACACCCGGCTGCGCCCCCGGCGCGCCCGACTGCCGGCGGCAGGGCGGTGATGAGCCGCCAGCCACGAAACGGCGCACCCTCAGGGCGTTCGATGATGACCTCGCAGGGCGCCTCGGTGTGGCCCTCGACCGCCACGAAGACGCTCGTGCCGTTGAAGAAGCCGTGGCTGTCGTCAAGGTGGGCGGACCGCACCGAGAGGTCCCAGGCATAGACCTCGTAGTGCAGGGTCAGCGCCTCGCCCGCAGGTGTTGGGGCTACCCGCCAGCTCTGCTTGTCCAGCTTTTCCACCGCGCATGCGTGCCCCGCGCACTCCGCGCGCAGGGTGACGATATTGCGCGCGAAGTCGCGGATCATGTAGCTGCCCGGGATCCAGGCCGGCAGGCGGAAGATCTGGCCCGCGGGGTCGGGCGCACGCACTGTGCAACTCACGGCAAACAGATGGGCCCCCGGGTTCGAGAGGCGGATGCGGTATTCGACGGCAGGCACGGCGGACGGCATGGGCGGGCTCTCTCCCTGGCTGGAATTCCTGGACGCGGGGCGAAGCATACGCCTGCCTCTCACGGGTTCTCCAGTTTCAGCGCTCCGATGCGCGCGCCGTGCGCAACTCAGGCCGCATCGACCGTCGCGCCGGCGCGAAACGCGCCGACCGTGGTGTAAGTCAGCTTCGCCTCGGTGACCTTCACCACGAAGGGGTTCTCCGGGTTGCGTTGCGCAAACACCTCGACATCGACGGTCACGGTCTTGTCGCCGGCATCGGCAATCTCGGCGTAGAAGCTGAGCTTGTCACCAACCGACACCGGCTGCTTGAAGGTGAAGGAATCGACCGCCACGGTCGCGACACCGGCGCGCATGCGGCGGGTCGCCAGCACGGCGCCGGCGATGTCGACCATCGACATGATCCAGCCGCCGAACACGTCGCCGGCCGGATTGAGGTCGGCCGGCATCGGCACCACGCGCAGCACCAGTTCCTTGTCCCACACCGGCTCGGCACACGAGGCGAATTCATCGGCGGCCGAGGCTGGCGGCAAGAGGCGCTTGTTGCCCGCATCGTCCACCGCCACATAGGTCAGTTGCGCCTCGGTCACCTTGACCACCACCGGGTCAGCCGGATTGCGCTCGGCGAAGACCTGCACATCGACGGTCACCGACGACTTCCCCACCGCCAGCACGTCGGCGTAGAAGCTGACCACGTCGCCGACCGACACCGGCTGCTTGAAAGCGAAGGAGTTCACCGCCACGGTGACCACGCGCGAGCGGGCGCGGCGGATCGCGGGCGAGGCGCCGGCGATATCGACCATGGCCATGATCCAGCCGCCGAACACGTCCCCGGCCGGGTTGAGGTCGGCCGGCATCGGCATCACGCGCAAGGCGAGGTGTTCCTTGGAGGGGAGTTCGGTGACACTCACGGGGCGCTCGGCCATGGCTGTACTCCTTTGTCTTCGAGCTACGGGTGGCTGGAGTGTAATACCCCGGGCCGGACTGGCAAGCCGGGCCGCGACATCGCCAGGGTCTCTACGCCAGGTCGACAAAAAAGCCGGCGCAATGGCCGGCTTCAATGAAGTGTGGTGGGCGGTACTGGGATCGAACCAGTGACCCCTGCCGTGTGAAGGCAGTGCTCTACCGCTGAGCTAACCGCCCGATCCATGCGCCTTGGCGCGTGCAATCGGTTTCCCGGGCGCTTCACGGCTTGCGGGCCGTGGTGGGCGGTACTGGGATCGAACCAGTGACCCCTGCCGTGTGAAGGCAGTGCTCTACCGCTGAGCTAACCGCCCCGAGAAAAGAGGCCGCATTCTAGAAGGCGGCCTGAGTATCGTCAAGCGTTACAGCGGGACGCCATTCGAACGACATCGATGGCACGGATGCAATGCGGCCGACGCCGCCGGTGCGCTCATTTTGCCAAGGCGACGAAGTCCTGCCTCTCCATCAGCCAGGACACGACGAAGCCCGCGACCAGGCCCCAGAACGCGGCGCCGATGTTGAGCAGGCTGATGTCCGCCACCGTCACCAGCAGGCTGATCAGGGCACCGAGCGAGAACTTGCCACCGAAGGACGCCATGAAGGCGCCCTGGAGCACGCGCAGCATCGCCAGCCCGCCCAGCACCATGATGAATTCGGCGGGCGCGGCCAGCATCAAGCCGGTAAAGGTCGGCGCCATCAGGCCGAACAGCACCCCGAACACGCCGAACGCGAGCGCCGCCGTGTACTGACGACCGTGCTCGCCGGACGAGGTGAGCAGCGCATTGGTCGGACCGGTCAGGCAGCTGCTGACCGCGCCCACCGCCGCACTGAGCGCGGCGCCAATGCCCGAGACGACGGCGATGGTGTTGACCGGCGGCTCGTGACGGGCTGCCTTCAATACCGCGACGCCCTGGCCGTTCTGCACCACCAGCACCGTGATCGCCAGCGGCACCACGAGCTCGACGAGCGCAGCGAGCGACCACACAGGTGCCTGCACCAGTGGCTGAGCAAAGCTGAAGCTGCCCAAGGCAGACGTATCCAGGCGATCGAACACGGCAATCGCCAGTGCGCCCACGAGCAGGGCACCGATCACCGGCGGCATGCGCTTGCCCAGCACCGGGCTGGCCGACAGCAGCAGGAAGGCGACGACCATTGGCGCGGCAATGGCCACGTCACTGTGCAGGGCGTGCACCAGATCGAGGCCGAAGCGCAGGAAGACGCCTGCCACCATGCCCATCACGATCGGCATCGGCAGGGCCTGCATGAAGCGCTTGACCCAGCCGCTCATGCCCATCACCAGGATCAGCAGGCTGGTGGCGTAGAAGGCGCCGATGACTTCGGCAAAGCTCAGGTGCTGCAGGGCCGGGCCGACCAGCACCGTGCCCGGGATCGTCCACGCGAAGCCGAGCGGCGTGCGGTACTTCCAGCTCATGGCGATGGTGATCAGGCCGTTGATGAAGAACACGCCGAACACCCAGGAGGCGAGTTCGGCCTGCGACAACCCGCCGCGCGTGCCCACGGCCAGGATGATCGCGACCGGGCCGGTCGCCGAGAAGATGAAGCCGATCAGGCCGTTGGCGAAGTACGTGAGGCCGAAGTCGTCGAGGATTCGCCTTGGCCCTGGCGCTTTTTCAGTGGGGCGTTCGAGATGAGCAAGCATGGGTGGGTCTCAATGGGGACGACGATTATGGTTATTCATCCGGCAGATATAAAGACGTCTAGAATGAAATCACTATTCTGAAAATACGAACATTCAGGACTCGCCATGGATCGTATCGCAGCGATGCGGCTTTTCACCCGCATCGTCGAACTGGGCAGCTTCAGCCGTGCGGCCGCGCAACTCGGCGTGGCGCGGGCCTCGGCCACGCAGATCATCAAACAGCTGGAAGCCCGCGTCGGGGTGCGGCTCCTGCTGCGAACGACGCGGCAGGTCACGCCCACCGTCGATGGCAGCGCCTACTATCAGCGCTGCCTCGAAATCCTGAGCGACCTGGATGAGCTCGACGCGGAGTTCTCGCAGGTCGGGCGCCACCCGCAGGGCAGCATCCGGCTCGACATGTCCGGTTCGCTCTGCCGCCTGGTTCTTCTCCCTGCCCTGCCCGCATTCTGCGCGCGCTACCCGCAGATCAAGCTCGAGATCGGCGTCGGCGACCGCCAGATCGATCTCGTGCGCGAAGGCGTGGATTGCGTGCTGCGCATCGGTGACCTGCGCGACATACCCCTGGTGGCGCGCGAGCTAACGCGGCTCGAACAGGTCACCTGCGCCGCTTCGGACTACCTCGCCCGCCACGGCGCGCCACGCAGTCTGGCCGAACTCGAGGGGCACCTCACCGTCGATTACGTCTCGGCCACCAGCGGCAAGCAGGTCCCGCTCGCATTCGACGTCGGCGGCCGCATCGAGCGCCATGTGCTGCCGGCCACCGTCACCGTCAATAACGGCGATGCCTACGTCGCGGCGTGCAAGGCCGGCTTCGGGATCATCCAGTTGCCTCGCTATCACGTCAGCGCAGAACTCGAACGCGGCGAGTTCGAGGAGATCCTCACCGAACACCGACCGCCCCCCTTGCCGCTGAACGTGCTGTATCCCCCCAATCGTCAGTTGTCGGCCCGGGTGCGCGTGTTGATCGATTGGCTGGGCGAGCTCTTCGCGTCCAGCCCGCTCACTGCGCGGCGATGACCTCGATCTCCACCTTCAGCCCCTCGAAGGCCAGCCGCTCCACACCGAGCAGGGTCACGGCCGGCGGGCGGTCGGCATCGAAGTAGGCCGAGCGGATCTCACGGATCCGGGCAAGTTGCTCGGGGCGCAGGTCGACCACGTAGATGTTGACCTTGACCAGATCGCGCATGCTCGCGCCCTGGGCCTGCAAACCGATCTCGATGTTGTCGAGGGTGCCCTTCAACTGCGCCTCGAGGTCGTCGGGGTTGCGCACCCTGCCCTCACGATCGCAGTCCACCTGCCCCGACAGAAAGATCAGCCGCTCTGCTGCACGGACGGAATAGGTCTGGCTGAACGCCTTGCCGACGAACAGTTCGGGCGGGTTGATGGCTTGATGTTCCATGTTTGTGTCTCCAGAGAGTCGATACGTCTGGCGGGAGATTCTGATTGTGCGGGACAGACAGATAAACCCCGTAAGACCGGAAACACTTTTCGCAGATTAAGAACAATCCAGGGGGCTGGAAGGAGGCGTCCGAGCCCTGCCTGCAGCGATTGCGCCTGATCGCGCCGGCCGCCTCGTCCCGCCCCGAGTGTCGGCTATTCGTCGCACGTCAGGAGGTAATGGGGCGCACACCCGTTGCCGCAGCGCTGGCGCCGACCGAAAGGGCTGAAACGTGCCGGCGGAACATGCCTGCGAGCTTCTTCGCAGCGCTGCCCAGTGGCACGTTACGCAAGGTCAGCAGCCCGAGCGACATCGGCGGCGGCAGCGGATCCAGCAACAGGGGGGTCAGGCCGACCCCCGCGCACGGATCGATGATCAGCGCCTTCGGCCCGTAACCGATGAGGTCGTTGCGGCGCGCCAGTTCCAGGATCAGGAAGGGCGAGGAGCAGTGCAGGATGCGGCTCGGCGCTGCAAAGCCGCGTGCTGCGAGCCAATCGACAAGATTCATGCTCTGGCTGCCGGCGCTCAGGTTCAGCACCCATGGCGCTTCGGCCACGTCCGACCAGTCCCGCACACCGGCCAGCGGGTGGCTGCGGCGCAGGAAGGGCACGGCCTCGATCTCGGCGAGAGGCTCGAACTCGATCTCGTAGGGCAGGTCCTGCGCAGAGGCCAGCGCAATCGCGAAATCGATCTTGCCCTCGATCAGGCCGGGTAGCGCCTGCACCAGCAACCCCTCGTGGAAAGTGAGTTCGGCGTCCGGCTGCGCGCGGCGAAACTCGCTGAGCACGTCTGGCAGCACGGTCGCGGTCAGCAGGGGCGTGATGGCGGCCTTGACATGCGCCCCCGCGCCCCCGCGCATCAGGCGGATCTCCGCGCGTGCCTTCTCGATCGTCGCCAGCACGAGGCGCGCGCGTACCAGCAAGGCGTTGCCTTCGGGGGTGAAGCCGACGCCCTTGTAGCTGCGCTGCAGCAGCTCCGCGCCGACGTCCTCCTCGAGCTCGCGCAGCGCCTTGGTGAGGGCACTCTGGCTGAGGTTCATGGCGCGTGCGGCCGCACGGATGGAGCCGCGGTCGGCCACCTGCACCAGGGCCTTGAGTTGGTGATCTTTCATGATCGCACTGACCTAATCTGGTTGTCACCCACGAAAAAATATCGCCTTACGGCGTGCGCGGCAAGTTCATATGATTTGCTCATGAGTTATTTCTATTCGAGAGCCCGATGAACGCCCAGCCAACCGTCGTGAGCAGGATCGATACCGAGCCGTTGAGGGCTTGGCGCCATGCCCGTCATCGACGTACTGGCTGTGCTGGCAGCGGGCGCACGATCGGCGCGCTCAAGCAGTAAGCCCCAGTAAGCCCATAACTAAACCTTGTTCGGAGGCAACATGAAACTCAGCAAACTACTCGCCACCCTGTCCGCCGGATTCGTCCTCGCCACCGGCGCCGGCCTGCCGGCCGCGCAGGCCGCCACCACCCTCACCATGTCGAGCTGGGTGTCACCCACCCACTTTCTGACCCCCGAGGTCTTCCAGCCCTGGATCGAGGACGTCAAGCGCGTCACCGAGGGCCGTGTCGACGTCCGCATCCTGCCCAAGCCGGTGGGCGGCCCCGCCCAGCACTGGGAGCTGGCGCGCAAGGGCGTGGCGGACATCACCTGGGGCAATTTCACCTACGAGCCGGATCGCTTCAAGGCACTGTGGTTCTCGGAGATGCCCTTCACCGGTACCAACGCGGAAGCCTCCTCGGTGGCGCTGTGGGAGACCTACGAGAAGTACCTCGCCGGCAAGCCGGCCTTCGAGGGCGTGGTCATGCTCGGCGTCGGCCTATTCGGCGGCGGCCAGATCCACCACGGCAGCAAGAACATCATCGAGCCGGACGACCTCAAGAACCAGAAGGTGCGCATGGGCGGCCCGATCCAGAAGCGCCTGCTCGAGGACCTCGGCGCAGTGCCGGTCGCCGGACCGGGGCCGAAGGCCTACGAGCTGCTCGAGAGCGGCGTGGTCGATGCGTCGCTGCACACGATCGAATCGGTGATCAACTTCCGCGTCGACGAAAAGCTCAAGCATCACACCATCGTCCCCGGCGGCTTCTACGACGCGAGCTTCTTCGTCGTCATCAACGAGGGCAAGTGGAACAGGCTCTCCGAGGCCGACCGCAAGGCGATCATGAGCGTGTCGGGCGAGAAGCTGTCGCGCCTGTGGGGCCAGCGCTTCGACGTACAGAACCAGGCCGGCGAGGCCAAGCTGCGCGCTGACGGGCACAGCTTCAACGAACCCTCGCATGCGCTGTTCGAGCGCATCGGCGCGGTGCGCGAGCGCATGCTCGCCGACTGGGCGGCCGAAGGCCCGAGCTTCGGTGTCGACAAGCCGATGGAGATGCTCGAGTTCTTCGAGCAGCGCTACAAGGCCCACGCCGGCAACTGATCGCCCACTGATCCTGGAAGTGGCCGGCTCCGGCCGGCCACTTCCACACGGAGAATCACATGGACGCGTATCTGTCCCGCATCCGCAAGGGCGTGGAGGCGCTGCTCATCCTCACGCTGTTGGGCATGGTCCTGCTCACCTTCGCCGACGTCATCGGGCGCCGGCTGTTCGGTACCCCCGTCTTCGGCGCTCACGACGCCACCGAACACCTGATGGCGATCATGGTGTTCTGCGGCCTGCCGCTACTGACGGCCGCGCGCGGACACCTGGCGGTGGACCTGTTCGACAAATACCTGATGAAGCCCAGCATGGCCTGGTGGCACCGTCTGATTGCACTGCTGATGACCCTTGTGCTGCTGCTGATCGCCTACGAATTCTTCAATGCCGCGATCGAGGCAGGCCAGATCCAGGAGATTAGCCAGGCGCTGTCGATTCCGCGTAGCGGCATGTATGCCTTCATCTCCTTCACCTCGCTGCTGTCGGCCCTGGCTGCCCTGCTGGGCTGCTTCGGCGCCCCCGCCTCGCACTCCCACGCGCCCGAGGAGCATGCCAAATGACCGTCGGTCTCCTTTCCCTGCTGGCCGTGCTGGTGCTGGCCTTCCTGCGCGTACCGCTCGCCTTCGCGCTGCTGTCGGTGTCGCTCGCCGGCATCAGCGTCGTCATGGGCTGGGACGTCGCCCGCTCGCTGGTGCCGATGACGATCTCGGAGGCCGTGTTCTCGTATGAACTGGCCGTGGTGCCGATGTTCATCCTGATGGGCAACATCCTCGCCCGCTCGGGCATCTCCGACGATCTGTTCCGCGCCGCCAACGCCTTCCTCGGCCCGGTGCGCGGCGGACTTGCGCTGTCGACCATGGTGACCTGCGCCGGCTTCAGCGCGGTGTGCGGCTCCAGCCTGGCGACCGCGGCCACGATGTCCAAGGTCGCCTACCCGAGCATGAAGCGCTACGGCTACTCGGACCAGCTCGCTTCGGCCACCATCGCCGCGGGTGGCACGCTCGGCATCCTGATCCCGCCGTCCATCATCCTGATGATCTACGGCATCCTCACCCAGACCAACATCGGCGACCTGTTCGTCGCCGCAGTGATCCCCGGCCTGCTCGGCCTGCTGATGTATCTGGGCGTGGTCTACGCCATCGCCTGCATCAGCCCGCAGGACGCGCCGCGCGGCGAACGCACCACCACGGCGGACAAGCTCCGCTCCCTGCGCGGCGTGTGGCCCTTCACCCTGCTCTTCGTGCTCATCATCGGCGGCCTGTATGGAAGGCTCTTCACCGCCACCGAGGCCGCGGGTCTGGGTGCCGGTCTGGCGCTGATCCTGTCCATGGCGCAAGGGCGCATGAGCTGGCAGAGCTTTCGCCAGATCTTCGTTGAGACCGCGACCACCTCGGTGATGCTCTACAGCGTGCTGTTCGGCGCACTGCTGTTCGCCAAGCTGATCTCGTTCTCGGGCCTGGGAGAAGGCCTCCTGGCCTTCGTCGAGGAGGCGGGCCTGGGCCCTTACCAGACCCTGGCGGCAATCCTGCTCATCTTTCTGCTCCTCGGCTGTGTGATGGAGTCGCTGGCGATCATCCTGATCTGCGTCCCGCTGTTCTTGCCCATCCTGATCAGCCACGGTTTCGACCTCGTGTGGTTCGGCATCATCGTCGTCGTGGTCACCGAGATTGCGCTGATCACGCCGCCCATCGGCATGAACGTTTTCGTGCTCAAGGCCACGCTGCCGCACGTCCGTCTCGGCGCGATCTTCCGCGGACTGTTCCCCTTCGTCGGTATCGATTTGGTGCGCTTGCTGCTGCTGGTGGCCTTCCCGTCGATCTCGCTCTGGCTGGTGGCTATGATGAAGTGACGCTGGCGCGGCCGGCGCGGCGCAGCCGCACCCCGGCCCAATCGATGGACAGCCCGAGCAGTTCCTCCAATCCCAAGAGAGATCCCGCAAATGAAAACAAGCACGCACTCCGGCAAGGTCCTGCGCCTCGCCGCCGCCATCGCCCTGCTGGGCCAGGCTGCGCTCGGCTCTGCGCAAGCGCTCGACGACGCTACCCTCCAGGACCTCAGCACCCGTGTCGAAGCCCTGCAGCCGCGGATGGTCGAGTGGCGCCGCGACATCCACCAGCACCCCGAGCTCTCCGGCCAGGAGGTGCGCACCGCGGCCCTGGTCGCCGAGCATCTGCGCAAGCTCGGCATGGAGGTGCGCACCGGCGTCGGCGGGCACGGGGTCGTCGGCCTGCTCAAGGGTGGGCAGCCGGGCAAGGTCGTCGCCCTGCGCGCCGACATGGACGCGCTGCCTGTGGCAGAGGTCACCGGACTGCCGTTTGCCTCCCGGGTCAAGCAGATGAACATGGGGGTCGAGTCGCCGGTCATGCACGCCTGCGGTCACGACGGCCACACCGCGATGCTGATGGCGGTGGCCGAGGTGCTGGCCGGCATGCGCGAGCAGCTCCCGGGCACGGTCAAGTTCGTCTTCCAGCCCTCCGAAGAGGGCCTCTCGTCGCCGCCCGAGCCGGGCCAGAGCTGGGGCGCCAAGGCCATGGTCGAGGACGGCGCGCTCGAGAACCCGCGCCCGGACGTGGCCTTCGCGCTGCACATCATTCCCAACATGCCCTCGGGCATGATCGGCTACCGCAGCGGCCCGCAGTTCGCCAGCGGCGACACGGTGCGCATCAAGATCAAGGGCAAGCAGACCCACGGCGGCTTCCCGTGGAACGGGGTGGATCCGATCGTGGTGTCGGCCCAGGTGGTCACCGCGCTGCAGACCATCGTCAGCCGCCAGCTCAACATCAGCAAGGAACCGGCCGTCCTGTCGATCGGCCAGATCAATGGCGGCAACCGCGAGAACATCGTGCCTGAATCGGTCGAAATGGTCGGCACCCTCCGCGCCTTCGACGAGGCCATGCGCGCCGATGCCAAGGAGCGCATCACGCGCACCGCCGAGTCGATCGCTGCGGCCAGCGGCGCTGCCGCCGAGGTGAGCTTCGGGCCGTCCGCCTATCCGGTGACGACAAACCCCGAGGCGCTGACCGAGATGATGGCGCCGGTGCTGAAGAAGGTCAGCGGCGGCAAGGCGATGCAGACTTCGCGCCTGATGGCCTCGGAGGATTTCTCCGAGTTCCAGAAGGTCGTGCCGGGCCTGTACATCATCCTCGGTGCCGCCCCCGAAGGCAAAACGCCGGCGACCGCGGCGCCGAACCACAACCCCGCCTTCGATTTCGACGAGGGCGCGATGCCAGCCGGCGCGAAGGCCTTGGCGGCAATGACCCTGGAGTTTCTGGCGAGACCGTGACGAGCGTGTTCCGAATGGGCAGAATGCGACCTATCGCTTGCCGATCAAAGGAGGTGGCTCGCTTACATCAGCCGATTGGAATTCGAGCGACCCGGAAGACGGCTGCGAGGAACTCGAGCAGCCCGCTATCTGCGGTGTCTCATCACAGAACCGGCAGCTCCGCAGTGACCGCTTCCTCGACCTTTCCCGGCTTCGTCACGGCGGCTCGGCGGAAGCCGCGTCCTGTGTCGGCAGCGCGAACTTCGAGATCCAGCTCATCCTGAATGGCTACTGTCGCGTTCCCCTGCCGCGCCATGTAGGGGTCAGCTCACGAAACGGAAAAAATCGTACGCTATGCCTTGTCGTGCCAGCCCAGCACAATGATTGACATGCCC